>JBGMRM010000035.1:0-9559 GCA_048061415.1 Gammaproteobacteria bacterium
CCCATTTTTGAGTCGATGGGATTACAGGTATTAATCGGGCGCCCTTATAGAATTACGCTTGGGCGCACAATTTTCTGGATTCATCACTTTACTCTGGATCAGGCCGAAAGCATTTGCGATCTCGACCTCGACAAGATCCCGCGCTATTTTAGCGGGCTATTTGAAAGTGTATGGCACCAAAGAAGTGAAAACGATGCATTTAATCGCCTGTTGTTCAGTGCCTGTATCAAGGCAAAGAACATTCAGATTATTCGCGCCTATGTGGTCTATATGAACCAGATCCGGTTCCCGCACAGTCGCACCTATATCATCGAATCCCTGAACACTTATCCCGAAATAACCCTGTTGCTGGTGAAATGTTTTTTGCACAAATTCGATCCTGAAAAAACCGATGTCGATTCCTATAAAAAAATTATCGATACCATCAATGAAAAGCTCCTGGATATTGAATCACTAGACCACGATTCGATTTACCGACGTATGGTTAATTTGATTCAGTCGACTGTGCGCACCAATTATTTTCAGCATCTGGAAGACAAATCCAACTGCCTCAGCTTCAAGCTGGATTCCCGCAATATTGAAAAACTACCCAAACCAAGCCCACGATTCGAAATATTCGTCTATTCTCCCCGCTTTGAAGGCATACACCTGCGTGGCGGATTAGTCGCACGTGGAGGTATACGCTGGTCCGACCGTAAGGAGGACTATCGCACCGAAGTGCTGGGTTTGATGAAAGCACAAATGGTCAAAAATGCCGTCATAGTCCCAGCCGGATCGAAGGGTGGTTTCATCACTAAACAGATCTCGAATCTGGCAGCTTCCGAAATTTATGGCGAGGTACAGGCCTGTTACTCACTGTATATCGATGCCCTGCTCGAACTGACCGATAACCTGGTGAACCAGGAAATTATCCACCCCAAACAGACAGCAATACACGATACCGACGACCCCTACCTGGTCGTGGCAGCCGATAAAGGGACTGCCGCATTCTCCGATGTGGCCAATTCGATCGCCGAGAGACACGACTTCTGGCTCGACGATGCATTCGCCTCTGGAGGTTCACAGGGATACGACCATAAAAAAATGGGTATTACCGCGCGTGGTGCATGGGAATCGGTGAAGCGGCATTTTCGTGGCCTCGGCAAAGACATTCAAAGCGAAGCTTTTAGCGTCGTGGGCATCGGAGATATGTCTGGCGATGTATTTGGTAACGGCATGTTGCTGTCGCCCTGTATACAACTGGTTGCTGCATTTAATCACATGCATATCTTTATCGACCCGAATCCAGATATCAATAAGTCCTACCGGGAGCGTCAGCGACTGTTCGCACTGCCCCGATCCAGCTGGACCGACTACAAAAAGTCACTCATTAGCAAAGGGGGTGGCGTATTTTCACGTAAAGCAAAAAAAATCGAACTCAATCCAGAAATCCAGCATTTGATTGATTGCAAGGAGACACATTTAACACCAAACGAATTGATCGTTTACCTGTTAAAGGCCAGGGTCGATTTGATCTGGAACGGGGGCATCGGCACCTACATAAAGGCTTCGAACGAAACCAACACGGCGGTTTCAGACAAGAGTAACGACGAAATACGAATCAACGGCAAACAGGTCCGCGCCAAATCAATCGGTGAGGGCGGAAATCTCGGGGTAACACAGCGAGGTCGAATCGAATTTGCGCAGGCTGACGGCCTGTTGTACACCGATTCGATCGACAATTCGGCCGGTGTCGACTGCTCGGACAATGAAGTCAATATCAAGATCCTGCTATCGCGGCTGGTAAAGGAAGGACGCTTAAGCCGCAAGGAACGTAATAACCTGTTGACCGAAATGACCGACGAAGTCGCCCAGCATTGTCTGTCCAATAATTATCGCCAGACACAGGTTATCGACAGTATCGTACAGCACGCCGCGGAAAATATGCACCAGCATGCGCGGTTTATGCGCCACCTTGAGCGCGAAGGCATCATGAATCGAAAGCTTGAAAACCTGCCCAACGACGAGGAGATTACCGCGCGTATCGCCCAGAGTAAGGGTTTGACGCGACCCGAGCTATCGATACTTCTGTCCTATTCCAAACTGACTTACAAAAATGCGCTATTGGGCTCCTCGGCACTATTGGAAGAGTGTTACAACCACCTGCTACTGGATTATTTTCCAAAGAAACTTCGAGAACACTACGCCGACGAAATATTGCAACACCCGCTGCGCAAGGAAATCATCGCAACCCTGCTCAGCAATATGATTACCAATAATATCGGTATTGGGTTTGGCTATAGAATTCGTGAAGAAACCGGCGCCAGTATCGAAAATATTGCCAAGGCCTATGTCGTTTGCGTCGATATTTTTAAACTTAACGATACCTGGAATGCACTGGAAAAACTGGATAATGTCGTCAACGAACACTGCCGATACGATTGTTTCAGGACCGTTAGCGGTCTGCTGGAGCGTTCGATTAGCTGGTTATTGCGTAATAAAAGCGCCAATTTTGACGTCAGTCATTTAATCGAGCGTTACCAGGGCGATATCAAGATTTTGATAAAAGCCATTTCCAGCGTGATCATCGGTCAGTCTCGTAAAAATTATAATGCCGCTCGTAAACAATTCGTAAAATACAAACTACCGGCTCAGCTCGCTCAGGAACTGGCCGAAAAAACTACTCTCGCATCGGCATTCGATATCATAGAAATTAAGAGCAAGTTGAATAGTAGCACCGAAAATACCGCCAAGCTTTTTTATGCCCTGTCGGAACGACTGCAGTTACACTGGATTCGAAACGCGATTTCCCAAACAATTGTCCGAAATCACTGGAATCATCTGGCGATTGTCAATATGCGTAACGATTTACACGCAAATCAGCGCAATTTAACCGAATTGATATTGCATTCAATCGATAACAAACGCCATACCACCAAGGCGCTTAATTTGTGGGAAAAAAATCATGCCGACGCTCTGGAGCGCTATGATCACATGATTAACGAATTAAGCGCGAGGCAAAACGTGGATTTTCCAGCCACCAGCGTGGCCGTATCGGAAATCAGGCGGCTCGTAACAGTCACCCAGCAAAACCGTTATCAGGCCGAGGAAGCGCTGGAAAGTTGAACCTTCAGTCCTTCTCAATTAGTAGCACGACGGGGGCCAGAACAACCGGCTCCAGTGATCGTTCGACTGTTATACATCCACCTTCGTGCAATTTGCAGACTGGTAGCCCGACTTCTCAATTTTAGATCCTGCCAGTACACTCTTTTGCATGACAAATTTCCGAGATAAATTTGACCATCAGGTATGGGAGATCGTGGGCGGCATACCACCCGGACAGGTGATGTCGTACGGCGAAGTAGCCAGGGTCGCTGGCTTCCCGCGCTACTCGCGCATGGTGAGCGCAGCGATGGGACGATCACCCAGGGTCCTGCCCTGGTTTCGCGTGGTGCGATCGAATCGAACGCTAGCATTTGAACCAGGATCAAAATCCTACCGCGAGCAGGCCCAATTACTAAAACAGGAAGGCGTCCGGTTCGAAGGCCCGCTAGTAATAGCAGTAAATTCTACGGAAACCCTGGACAAATTGCTGTGGGGACCAGAAGACTAAAATATCGTCCATAAAGCTGATACAGTGCGCATCCACCCTGACCACTTCGATACCCCGATTAACGGAATGCTAAATGAGTAAATACGATTATGACCTGATTACCATAGGCGCCGGCAGTGGTGGACTCTCGGTAGTTGAGCGCGCAGCCAGTTACGATCGAAAATGTGCGGTAGTGGAGCATGGAAAAATGGGTGGCACCTGTGTCAATGTTGGTTGTGTCCCGAAGAAGATTATGTGGTTTGGCGCCAATCTGGCCCATGCGATCGATGACGCCAGGAGTTATGGTTTCACTGTCGATTGCCAGGGATTCGACTGGGTTCATTTGGTAAAAAAACGCCAGGCTTATATCGGCGGTATCAATGACTGGTACCACGGTCACCTCGGGGATTTAAATATCGACGAAATGACCGGTACGGCAAGCTTTATCGATCCCCACCACATCGAGGTGGACGGTAAACGCTATTCATCCGAACACCTTGTAATAGCCACTGGAACCAGGCCTGAAGTTCCAGCTATACCCGGGTCCGAGCATGCCATCACGTCAGACGGTTTTTTTAGCCTGGAATCTCGCCCGCACCGTGTCGCTATAGCAGGTTCTGGATATATCGCGGTCGAACTCGCCGGGATGCTAAATTCATTGGGCACCGAAGTCACCATGTACCTGAGAAAATCGCACGTACTGGGTATTTTCGACGAACTGATAAAGACCACCCTGTTTGCAGAATTGAAAAAAGCCGGGATTACCCTGAAGACCGAGACCCAGATAAAGCAGATTGAGAAACATACCGATGGCAGTTTGACCATCGAAGACTCGAATGGTCAAACCCAGGCAGGTCTCGACCAGGTGTTATATGCGATCGGCCGGCCCCCCGACTATAGTGAATTACAGATAGAAAAATCCGGTGTCGAATTGAATAGCCAGGGGTTTATCGAGACCGATCTGTTGCAAAATACTAACCAGCCACATATTTTTGCACTCGGCGATGTCACCGGTCGCTCCCCGCTGACACCGGTTGCAATTGCCGCGGGACGTCGTCTTGCCGATCGCCTGTACAATAACCAGGTGGACCGGCATCTCGATTATGAAAATATTCCGACGGTCGTATTCAGCCATCCACCTATCGGTACCATCGGTCTAACCGAAGATGAAGCGTTGAAACGACATGGTGACCAGGTCAGCGTATACCGGACCGAATTTACCGCCATGTTTAACGCGATCAGCGATCATGCAGTACCAAGCGCAATGAAGCTGGTTTGCCTCGGAGACGAAGAAAAAATTATTGGTTGCCATATCGTCGGTCCCGGCGCCGATGAAATGTTGCAGGGTTTCGCGGTAGCGATTCGAATGGGGGCTACCAAAAAAGACTTTGACGATACCGTCGCGATACACCCAACCAGTGCGGAAGAACTCGTTACGATGCGCTAATTACCCACTCTGCGATCATGCGCCGATGCACCGTATTACCGGCGCCTGGCACAGGCCTGCCAGGCGGTTATCAGCGCCTTTGTAGCTCGTTCGATCTCGGCTTCCGTCGTCGGTGAACCGAGGGAAAGCCGTATGGCGCCAAGCGCCCGTTGGTGTGTTATCCCCATCGCTCCGAGCACGCCGCTAACCGTCTCGTTATCCTCGTGACAGGCCGAGCCTACGGAGGCGGCTATATCTTTCGCAGCATGCGCCAGCAGTTCCCTGCCGTCCACATTGGGAAAAGAGAGGTTCAGGGTGTTGGGCAAGCGCTTCTCGGGATGCCCATTCAATGTCAGCTCGGGTATGGCGCTGGCGAGTCGCTGGTGCATATTTTCACGCATTTCAGTCAGACGCTGGGTTTCCTTCGTCCCCCGCTCGACCGCCAGACGGGCCGCCTCGCCCAGGCCCACGATGGCGGGGACATTTTCCGTTCCCGGACGCAGTCCACCTTCGTGACCAGCACCTACCAGGACTGGCTGGAGTTGGGTCCCGCTACGCACATAAAGTGCACCGATACCTTTTGTTGCATAGAATTTATGGCCGGCTATCGAGAGTAGATCGACGCCCAGACTATCCACCGAGACGGGAATCTTGGCGGTCGACTGGGCGGCATCCGAGTGCATCAGGATACCTCGTGAGCGGGCGATGGCCGCTACTTCTTCGATGGGCTGAATCGTGCCTACCTCGTTGTTGGCGTGCATGATAGAAACCAGCACCGTATCGTCCCGCAGGATGCTCGCAATTTCATCGGCGCTTACCTGCCCATAATTGTCGACCGGTATCACGCTCACCTCCCAGCCATCGTCTTGAAGGCGCTGGAATGGCTGGGCTACCGAGGGGTGTTCTACTGCGCTGGTAATCAGGTGCCGGCCCTTTTCGCGCAGGGCGCGAGCCACGCCACGGATAGCCAGGTTGTTGGCCTCGGTTGCGCAGCCGGTAAACACGATTTCCTCTGGCTGTGCGCCAATCAACTCCGCTACCCGTTCCCGGGCCTGCTCCACTGCCTCGTGGGCATTGCGGCCGTAGATGTGACTGGACGACGGGTTGCCATAGTGCTGGTGCAAACAGGGTTCGATGGCATCCGCCACGCGCGGATCAACCGGTGTGGTGGCGTTGTAGTCCAGGTACACTGGCTGGTTCATTATATCTTTCTCCATGTGGCGTAGGTGTATGGATTCAGGTAAATCCTTTACTGGTTTAAATCCCGCTTCTTTTGCTCAAACTCTTCTCGCTCGATCTCACCACGCGCATAGCGTTCCTCCAGGATTTCCAGCGCTGTCTTTGGCCGCTGTTGCGGCGGTAGATTAGCGTTGCGGTTGCCTGTCGAAAGCCATTTAATCAAACTGACGATGCCCAGGATGACCAGCCCCCAGAACAAGAGCATGAAAAGCCAGCCAAAGCCCATGCCCCACCCGCCAAATCCAGCCATATCATTGATCATCCCCAGTTCTCCTAATTTGTTCGGATTAAAGAATCACTACCTTGCCGGCATCACGGGCCGCATTATGTTTGATCGGATTTACTCCACTCGCGGCGATTGATCGCATAGCCTGTAATCTTGCCGATAAACGGCAGCGCCAGGATACCCGGTAACCAGGCGACCTGTTTAGGTTCGCGGTAGGTGTGGATGCCAATGGTCATTCCCTCGTGGCCGCCGCGAGGCTGATCGATATAGGTGCCAAGGAGGCTGTCCCATAACGAAAGGTTGAAACCGAAATTGCTGTTGGTCTCGTTGTCCTCGACCGAATGATGCACGCGGTGCATGTCCGGCGTGACGAAGACGAACCGTATTACACGATCGAGCGCAAGCGGCAGGCGTACGTTACTGTGGTTGAACATGGCCATAGCGTTTAACACCACCTCGAAAATCACCACCGCTACCAGTGGTGGACCCAAGACCACGATGGTAGCGAACTTAATGAGCATCGAAATGATGATCTCGAACGGATGAAAACGTGCACCGGTAGTGACGTCAAAATCCAGATCAGCGTGGTGTACCCGGTGCAATCGCCACAGCACAGGCACGGCATGTACCAGCACATGCTGCAGGTAAATGATGAAGTCCAGCGCCACTATCGACAGTACCACGGCCAGGGCGAAGGGCACCTGGTAATAGTTGAGCAAGCCCCATCCATTCTCTCCGGCGAAGGCCGCTACACCCACAGCGGCCGCCGGGAAGATGAGGCGAAGGATAAAACTGTTTAAAAACACCAGTCCCAGGTTGTTGGTCCAGCGTATTGTCCTGGAGATGGTTAATACCCGTCGTGGCGCCCTGGTTTCCCACAGCGCCATTATGGCAAATACGCCAAAAAAGAAACCCAGGCGAATGTTAACTTCATACTGGGCAATAAATTCCGAAAACGACATTCTAGGGCACTCCGCATAGCATTCAAGTTGTCATTTGAATACTATATCGCGACTTAGACTTGTATTCAAGTGATTATTTGAATAAGATTGATATAGTTTAAATTAACGAGGCAGGTATGAGTACCTTCAAAAAGAAACTGTTCAATCAATTCGCCCAGATTGCCAGGGCGATGAGCAGTGGTAACCGTTTAGAGATACTGGAGTTCCTGGCTCAGTGCGAATATTCAGTCGAGAACCTCGCCAGGGCGACAGGGTTGAGTATAGCCAATACCTCGCATCACTTACAGCAATTGCGCCATGCCGGGCTGGTGATAACACGCAAGGAGGGCCAGCGTGTCTTCTACCGTCTAAATGGCGAGGATGTAAACGAGCTGATCGGTAGTTTGAGAAAAGTAGCCGAGCAGCATTTGTCCGAGGTGGATCAACTGGTTAGCACTTATCTAACCAGCAAAGATGGCCTGGAACCGATTCCCCGGGAAGAATTGATACAACGAGCAAAGGAAGGTTCTATCACCGTACTGGATGTTCGACCCCCGGCTGAATACGCCGCCGGCCACCTGCCAGGTGCAGTCAATATCCCACTGGCCGAACTGAAAAAGCACCTGAGCGAGTTTGATCCGGAACATGAAATCGTCGCCTATTGTCGCGGCCCCTACTGTGTGCTCGCTTTTGAGGCGGTCAGTGTACTACGCGCTAAAGGTTTCCGTATATCGCGTTTGCAGGATGGTTATCCCGAGTGGAAGAATGCAGGTTTGCCGGTAGAAAGCGGCTGTCCCTAGATCAAATCACTATAGCGTGGTCTTTCCAATTTTCCTTTCTCGCTCGAAACAGGCTGCCAATCGTATCCGTTCTGGTGCACTTCACCTAATATGCGGGCTAGGCAGTATCCTGTAAAAACCGCTCGAATTCATCGGCCGGAATTGGCATGGAAAACAGGTTTCCCTGCCCAAAGTCGCAACCAATTGAGACCAGCAGGTCCTTTTGTGCTTCGGATTCGATGCCTTCGCCAACTACTTTGATGCCGAGTTTGTGGGCCATCACGATAATGGCTGCACAAAGGGCCAGGTCATCCGAATTCCGACTTAAGTTTTGTACAAAAGACCTGTCTATCTTCAAATAGTCGATATCGAATTTTCTCAGATAGGATAGTGAAGAATAACCGGTTCCAAAATCATCCAAAGCGACCTGAATTCCAGCATCCCGAAACCCAAGCAGGGTATCGAGTACGGATTGATCGGATGTCATTAACAGGCTTTCGGTAATTTCGATACAGATCGCTTGCCCATCTATACCCTGGTTATGCAAATGGTTTCTCCAGGAGACACTCGACTGATTTTCGAATTGAATGGGTGAAGCATTTATACTGACCTGAAAATCGCTACTTATGGATTCTCTCCAGTATTTTATCTGCCTCGCAGCTTCGAGAAATACCCAGTCACCGATATCGATAATCATTCTCGAATCTTCAGCGACCTCAATAAAATCTGCCGGGCTGATCAGCCCCCTGCTTTCGTGTTGCCACCGAAGCAGTGCTTCGGCCTTATGGATTTTTCCAGTTTCTAACTCGACGACTGGCTGATAATACAGTTTAAACTGATTTTCCCTGATGGCGACATGCATATCGCTTTTTAACTGCATGCGATTAAGTGCTTCCTGTTGCATCGCCTGGGTGAAAAAATGATATCGGTTTCCACCAAGTTTCTTGGCCGAATACATTGCCTGATCGGCATTCTTCATCAAACCGACAATTTCTCTTGCATCCTCTGGGTACAGGGTAATACCAATACTCGCTGATACAAATGCTGACTCCTGACCTAGAAGAAAGGATTCCGATAAGGCATCTATAATATGCTGCGCCACCAGTTCTACGCCCGATAGAAGGCTCAATTCGGATAAGATAATGACAAATTCGTCACCTCCGATGCGAGCCACTGTGTCCGATTCGCGCAGGCATTTTCTAATACGCTTCGCGGCATCGATCAGTAATTCATCACCACGATCATGGCCCAGGGTATCGTTGACTTCCTTAAATTGATCGAGATCGATTAATAGCAATGCAAATTCCAGTCCACCACGTTTCTCTTTCTTAATGAGTTGTTCCAGTCTATCCTGGAGCATATTTCGGTTGGGTAAGC
>JBGMRM010000036.1:0-9514 GCA_048061415.1 Gammaproteobacteria bacterium
CCGTGGACAGGCACACGATGGCTGAATACGATATACATTGTCGCCGGGTTAATAATGATATTAATGATGGTTATGCTATCCTCTTGTGGCAAAGCCGATAATTCTCGAAGCCTGATAATAACGACAGATATAACTAGAAATATTGCATATAGCAAAAGGCGAAACTTAGGCTATTATGTTCATAAATCTCAAATAAAACAATTAGCTAGCGACCAGGCTGGCAGGAAACGCAACAATGAGCATGAAAGAGTTGCAACAGGACAGTTACCTCTACGGAAGTAACGCGGTGTTCATCGAAGAGCTGTACAGTAAATATCTGCGAAATGAAAACGATGTAGACGAGCACTGGCGCAACTGGTTTTCTGAGTTAAAGGATGGCGGTCTCACCCCCGACCATGACCATCTGGCAATTCAGGCGCAAATGAAAAGCGCGGTGATGAACAAGAAGTCGACCAATGTCACGGTCAGTACCGCACGGCATGAACACCAGGTAAAACAGGTAGCGGTACTGCAACTCATCAATGCCTATCGTTTTAAAGGCCATCAAAAAGCCAACCTCGATCCACTTAATCTCGGCAAGAAGGAAATCATTCCGGACCTGACACTGGCAGGGCACAAGCTCAGCGAGGCGGACCTCAACACGGTATTCAATACAGGCTCGATGTTCGGCGTCGATGAAATTCCCCTACGGGAGATCATTGAACGCCTGGAAAAAACCTACTGCGGTACGCTGGCTTCCGAATATATGTACATAGAAAACCTGCAGCAAAAACGCTGGGTTCAGGAGAAACTCGAAACGAGCCTGTCAACACCGAACTTCAAGGAAGGGCGCAGGAATCGTGTGCTGGACCGAGTTATCGCAGCGGAAAATCTGGAAAAATATTTACACACCCGCTATATCGGGCAAAAGCGGTTTTCACTGGAAGGTGGCGAGTCCCTGATACCAATACTCGATCGCATGATCCAGCAGGCGGGAACCACCGAAACCCACGAAGTGGTAATCGGTATGGCGCATCGAGGCCGCCTGAACGTATTGACCAATATATTTGGCAAGATGCCGAAAGACCTGTTCGATGAATTTGAGGGCACCGCGGATTTCGACGAACAATACAACCATGATGTTAAATACCATCAGGGATTCTCTTCGGACATTTATACCGATACGGGCCCGATGCATCTCGCGCTCGCATTCAATCCATCGCATCTGGAAATCGTCGATCCGGTGGTCGAAGGTTCGGTTCGAGCCAGGCAAAGACGCTTTAAAGACCGCACCACGAATGACGTATTGCCGGTGCTGATTCACGGCGACGCGGCGTTTGCGGGTCAGGGCGTGGTAATGGAAACCTTTAGCATGTGTAAGACAAGGGGATACAGAACCGGTGGTACGATACATATTATAGTCAATAACCAGATTGGATTTACTACCAGCAACCCAAGAGACGTTCGCTCGACGCTGTATTGCACTGAAATTGCGCGTATGGTCCAGGCGCCTATTTTTCATGTCAACGGGGACGATCCGGAAGCCTGCGTCTTCATCGCCGAGCTGGCGGTTAAATTTCGCGAGACTTTCCAGCAGGATGTTGTAATCGACATGATTTGTTATCGGCGATACGGTCACAACGAGGCGGACGAGCCGGCTGTCACGCAACCGATGATGTACGAAGCAATTCGTAACCACCCGCGCCTGGTCGAATTGCATTCGCAACGCCTGATCGATGAGGGTTTCACCACGCGAGAAACCGTAGACCAGATGATCAGTGATTATCGCAAGGCGATTGAAATGGGTGGTGGCGTGGCTCTGAACGTGATTTCGGGACTAGAACCACTTACTGCGCGCGAATGGGCCGGCCTCGGAGCGGGCGATATCAACCTGACAGAAAATACCCAGATCGACGCCGATACCGTGCAGCGCCTCGGCAAGAGGATGCTGACTTTGCCCGATGGTTTTCAATTGCACCATCGGGTTAAAAAAATCATGGAAAATCGGCAGAAAATGCTCGATGGGGAAATTTTCTGTGACTGGGGATTTGCAGAAAACCTGGCCTACGCCAGCCTGCTGGACGAAAATTATTCTGTTCGGTTATCGGGTCAGGATTGTGAGCGTGGTACTTTCTTTCATCGCCATGCCGCTTTGCACAACCAGGATAATGGGGAAATTTACAAACCATTGAAGCACCTGAGCGATGACCAGCCCAGATTCGAAGTGATCAATTCATTTCTTTCGGAAGAAGCGGTGTTGGGCTTCGAATACGGTTATTCGTCGACAGATCCCAATACGCTGGTTATCTGGGAAGCCCAGTTCGGGGATTTTGCCAATGGTGCGCAGGTGGTCATCGACCAGTTCATCAGTTCCGGCGAAATCAAATGGGGACGTTTGAGTAACCTGGTGATGCTGCTACCCCACGGATACGAAGGGCAGGGTCCGGAACATTCGTCGGCTCGGCTCGAACGCTACCTTCAGTTATGCGCGCAGCATAACATGCGGGTAGTATTGCCAACCTTGCCCTCGCAAATTTTCCATTTATTGCGCACTCAGATGTGCTGTGGATTCAGGAAGCCTCTGATCGTCATGAGTCCAAAGAGTTTATTACGCCATAAAGCTGCGGTTTCTTCCATCGGTACTTTTAGCGATGGCGCATTCCAGAAGGTCATTCCAGAAACGGACGATATCGAGGAAAAAAAGGTCAGGCGCCTGATCCTATGCTGTGGAAAAATTTATTACAAATTGCACGAAGTGCGTCAACAAAAATACGACTACAGCACGGCCATTGTTCGTGTCGAACAGCTCTACCCTTTTCCACGTATCGATGTGAAGAAAATTCGTGATCAATATCCTAACCTGGAAAGGGTGGTCTGGTGCCAGGATGAACCTCGCAACCAGGGCGTGTGGCGAGAATACAAGAGTCGCATGAACGAAACATTTGCGCCGCTAACGGTCGAGTATACAGGACGAATATCGTCTGCGTCCTCGGCGGCAGGTTATATGAGTTTGCACCTGGAGCAAGAATCCAGATTAGTGACCGATGCGTTTGAACTATGATATCGTGCTGGATATATTATCTCGCGGCACCAGGAATCTTTTACACCTATTTTAAGGCATCGGAAATTGAAACTACTTGAACAGCACAGAGGCAGGTTATGCAGGTTGAATTAAAGGTTCCCGTATTACCGGAATCGATTACCGAGGGTACATTAGGTGACTGGCACAAGAAAGTCGGCGAAGCGGTAGCTGCGGAGGAAAATGTTGTCGACCTGGAAACCGACAAGGTTGTGCTCGAAATTGTCTCCACTTCGGCCGGGGTGATCGAATCGATCGCCTTTGAAACCGGAGATACCGTCAAGAGTGGTGAGGTGCTGGGTGTGATAAACACCGATGCGCCAGCCGCCGAAGAAAAGAGCAGCGAGGCCCCGGAGAGCGAGACTCCGGAGAAAGCATCCAGCAGCAAGGCTAGTCCGGCAGTGAGGAAGATGATCAATGAAAACGAACTCTCGGAGGACGAAATCAAGCCCAGCGGTAAGAAAGGAGCGATATTAAAGAAGGATGTCGAACGGCATTTACAGTCAAAATCAGGCACACCGCCCGAGAACGTAAAATCGGTTGCAGCAACATCGGTCAGTTCGCCATCGGTCGAGGCGCCCGCCACCGGGAGAAATGACCGGCGCGTACCGATGAGCCGATTGCGCGCCAGGATTGCGGAGCGTTTGAAACTGGCTCAAAACACTGCCGCGATGTTAACTACCTTCAACGAAGTGAATTTAAAACCGATGATGGATGCGCGCGCCAGTTACAGGGATGCATTCGAAAAGACACACGGCGTCAAGCTCGGAATGATGTCATTTTTTACCCGGTCTGCGGTCGAGGCACTGAAAAGATTTCCTGCAGTAAATGCCTCAATCGACGATGACGATATTGTTTACCATGACTATTTTGATATAGGCATCGCGGTCAGTTCAGACCGGGGCCTGGTGGTGCCGATTCTACGCGACGCCGATCAGCTGAGTTATGCCGATATCGAAAGAGAAATACGTTCCCTGGGTGAACGCGCTCGCGACGGTAAACTCGGAATCGACGATCTCACTGGTGGCACTTTCAGTATTACCAATGGTGGTGTATTCGGATCCATGCTGTCCACGCCGATTTTAAACCCGCCGCAAAGTGCCATACTGGGCATGCATACGATTCAGCAACGTCCTGTCGTAATAGACGGTAAAATAGTCATTCGGCCCATGATGTACCTGGCGCTGACCTATGACCATCGCATTATCGACGGCAAGGACGCGGTGCAGTTTCTGCTAACGATTAAAAATATACTGGAAGATCCTTCCAGGCTGTTATTGGGTATTTGAACAGGCGTCTTATGGGGATAGCCGAAGATTTAGAGCGGCTATGGGACAATAACTACGAACCTAAAAATCTGAGAACGCTAGCCTGTTTACGCTTCGAAGTCGACGCGTTGGGGTCGATTATCGACTTTAAGCCAGATTCGAATTCACTGTCGAGGGTCGCTCCATCGATTTCACAGACCCTTTTGCCATCCCGGTCAATAAAAATAAACAGGCTGTGATCTTCCGCCTTCCAGGTCAGCTTGGCCATAATCGTACGGTTGCCCTGTTTCCATTCGATCCAGTCACCAGGCTGTAGTTGATCCGCTGCCGATGTTTTGGCCGGTGGGTCGATTTTGGCCGCGGGATCGGATATTTTGGGATCTGATTTACGGCTCGTCTTCCGACTTTTATCCGCTTCCATCATCGAAAAGAAATCATCGATATCATTAATGAGTTCTTTTTGATCGAGTGCTTCTATGTCGTTCGATACCTGCAAACTATCCAGGATACGGTTTTTAGCGGCTATTTTTTTCGGATCCTGCTTCGACGACGCCTTGCCGATGTTAAAACTGGTTTTCTCGAGCACATCATCGTGTTCGGAGTTTATATCTTCCAGCAGTAATTTTTGTTCCTGAGCGGTGAATTTGAGGTTTTGCATCACTCTTTTTAAGGATTTGGCTACACGCGGCAATGTGTCAAGGAGTTTTTTATGTTCCTTTTGAGTCGTCTTCGGTATTAACGCCCAGGCATGGGTTTTTACGATAGCAACGACTTTTTGCCAGGCTGCCGATTTGAAACCATGGGTCAGAGCGACCTCTAACATCAGAGGTGACCATACCTCTTCAAATATGTGCAGGGACTTTTTTTGAGTTTTCAGCGGTTCAACAATACCGTCTAGTATCGATTCAACGATACCACTAATCTTTGAGGGATCCAGGGGCTCTGCTTTCGGTTGCTGTTTACCTTGTTGATCAGGTACGGCGTCGATATGGGCCTTATACCATGCGAGTAGATCCTGATAACTTCCACTGTCGATAGTCTGCATCTCGGTAAATTTGTCTATTCCTTCTTTAAGTACATCGTGCCCGGACAGATGCGCTTTGCCGGTGGTTTCAAATTCGACTTCGGACATCACCACCGTATCCAGTAAACGACGTGCAGGATGGCTGGATCGATTGAGGAAACCTTCTTCGCGGATAGCGGAAATAAAAATATAAACCTGCAACCGGGCGATCTGAGCCTTGATGTTGGATGGCAAATCTTCATCATTAAAGATCATCTTAAATTGCAGGCCAAGTTGTTCCAGCGGTTGATCGAAGTCTGAAAAATTCTGTTTAAGTAATTCTTCCTTCAATTCTGGAAACAGATCCCGATACTTTTTTGTTGTTGTGCGCGATTGTTCCTTAAATTTCTGCAATAGTAAGATCAATTTCAGATCATTCGAAAATGGCATCGACTTCGGCGGCAGGGACTCGCTTAAATCGATGCAACTACGAAGAGAAAATCGAGCGGGTTTCAATTTGGGCAAGATATTGTGATCGAGCAAACTGCATTCTATCTTGCGATAAATCGGGCCGAGATTGGAAAGTATCGTGCTTGCAAATAGATGGTAAAGGGCCAGATTATATTTTGACTCCAGGTTCAGGCTGTCGATCGAATTTTGAAATGATTCGCACAGACGCTTTACATGCATTGGGTTTTCGTCGATTTTCGCCTGGGTACGGCTCACGCAAAACTGTAATCGCTGAATCAGAGTTTTGTAAAAATTCCCATAGAGACGGCTAAAATCACCGATAATTGTCTCCAGCTTCTCAACTTCGGTAGAGGAGTCTGCTCCGACCAACCCGAGTAGCTTCCAGTCGGTAGAGTCGTTTTCGTGTAGCCGTGTTTTTCGTATCGACTTGAAATCGGCAAAATCCTTCTCTAGTTGAAATGCAAAGGAAGACTTGATAATCCTTTTGCTGTCGGCTAACTGCCTGGAGAGACGAGTTGAATCCGACTCGGGTAGTGTCCAGTCGGTAAAAGACTTCGCGGATTCGGTCATGTTTTCAAGCATGGCCTGCATTTCATCCTTACAAAGATCGATGATTAATTCGTATACCTCTATGCCTGAACGGGTGTTCTCTGAAACTGCGGATTTGTTATCTGACTGACTCATTCGTCCTATAGAAGTGGAGTTCCGGGATGAATTAGATTATAGGACAAAATGACTATTCACGTTTGCGAAAATTTTCATATAAGCAACCCGGACCGGAGGATAATTTGCCACTATTTCGAGTGCTTTTAGAATTCTACTGTCCTGTTTGGTGATTTAACGCGAATGTGGGAATAAGTTTTCACTGGATAATGGTATATTCCATAGCATCTGTATCTTGCTGATGTAACTACGCGATGGCATTACACCAATACTTCCGGTCTGTTTTAATGCCCGCTGTCCTGCTGATTTTCTCCTCGGCCCTGCTCGCCGACCTGGATCCGGAAATCAGCCGCCAGGTCGGTGCTTTCGACACCAGCCTGACGAAGATGGAAAACACTTTGCTGCGTTCGAAGAATATTTCAGCCGAAGCGCTCAAGGAAATGCAACAGTCGGTCACTAAAATCAAATCCCAAAGCCAGGGTTGTGTCAATTTCAATCAGGATAACATTGAAAAAATTAATGGAGACGTCGAGCTTTTAGGTGAAGTGACTCAGCGCGAAGACAGAGAAGTCACGGAGAAGCGAAAAAGCCTGAAAAAAATAAAATTAAAACATGAGGCGCAACTGGCCAGTTGCCGTTTGTTGATTTTGCGCAGCAACCAGTTAATAGAAAGCACTCAGAAAAGACAGCAGGCGCTGATTGCGTCGGAGTTGCTTAGCCGCAATAAGACCCTGCTGGATCATATAAAGGATAACATCGATAGCCCGGGAAAAGGCCTGGACGTGCTGGTCGATTTTGCCGTTTCGACAGCTGGGCTCGACGTCATCGCTCAACACCGTAATCTTTTAGCGCTGATTATAGCCATGTCATTGGTCGGAACCCTGGTACTACGAAAGCTATTGCGCAAAGCGATACCCAGAGTCTATAGAAAATCGAGGCGAAGCTTTGCGCGCAGGCTACAACTGGCGTTAATGAGCTGCTTCATGCACTACATGCTGGCGTTTCTGCTAACCCTGAGCTTCGCTGTTTATTTTCTGTATCTGGGTTTGTTGATCAATAATTTTCCTTTTATAGCCCTGGTATCGATAGGCCTGTTTCTGTACATATTATTAACCCTGGTATTGCGCGTAGTGCTGGACCCACTCAGGCCAGCCAGACCCTTGACTCGTTTACCGAGGGAAGTCGGATTAATTCTGGCCTGGCGTTTGCGTTTGCTGGCGAAATTGCTGTTCGTCGGGTTCCTGGTTTTCGCGGCAAGTAACCTGCACGATTTCTCTGATTCTGTAACCGGCATCCTGCGCAGTATTTATATTACCCTGCTGGTGCTGAATTTATGCTGGGCTTTCTGGCTACTGGGCTATATCAGGGGACTGGCCAATACCCATTTGATACGGACGATCATCATCTTCGCTTTATTAGGCGGTATGTTCGCCGACTGGGCCGGGTATAACAATCTCGCTAATTTTATCCTGATAGGCATCACCGGATCTTTCACCGCGCTGATCTTAACGTTTTTTGCCGCCACGCTGTGGACCGAATTTTTTAATAGTTTCGATGATGGCGAATTCGCCTGGCAGCAATTCATCCGTCGCAAAATCGGGGTTCAACCGGGAGAATACCTACCGGGTTCCATGTGGTTCCGGTTCACCTTTAGTATCGTTATCTGGTCTTTATTTATCGTTACGATACTGAAAATCTGGAGGTTGTCCGATAGTAGTCTGCTGGCAATTCGCGATTATGCCACCGAAGGATTTAATATCGGTCCCATCCAGATAGTGCCCTCCGAGCTGATTCTTGCGTTACTGTTTTTTGCAGTTTTTCTGTCTCTGGTGGGATGGATAAAACGCCGATTGCAAAAAAGCTGGTTAAATCGTTCGAGGATGGATCGTAGTAGCAAGGAATCGGTGATTGCTCTGACCGGGTATATCGGAGTCGTGATAGCGATGCTGATTGGATTGACTGTTGCGGGTGTGGAACTGGCCAACCTGGCATTGATAGCCGGGGCCCTGTCGGTCGGTATTGGTTTTGGATTGCAAAATGTGGTGAATAATTTCGTATCCGGCATCGTATTGTTATTCGAGCGGCCGATAAAAACCGGCGACTGGATCATCGTTGGCGAAACCGAGGGTTATGTTAAAAAAATCAAGTTGCGATCGACGCTGATACAAACCTTTGACCGCGCCGACGTGATCGTTCCCAACTCTGAAATTATCGCAGGCCAGGTCACTAACTGGATGCTGGAGGACACCACGGGCCGGATCAAGGTGCCGGTACGGGCCGCCTACGGCACAGACCCGAGAAAAGTGGAGCAAATATTACTCGATATAGCGCACGATCATCCGATGGTGGTCAGTAAAAGTGCGACCGTAGACCAGCCGAAGGTGCTATTTAGGGAATTCGGCGAGAGTGCGCTGATATTCGAACTGAGGTGTTTTATCACCGATATCGATAACTATACGGCCGTGCTGAGCGAGATTAATTTTTCCATTGCCGAAGCATTTAGCAAGGCCGGGATCGAAATCCCATTTCCGCAAACCGATGTGCATGTCAGGTTGAGTGAAGTGCCTGCACTCACTCCCGGAAAATAAACCCTCGTTACCCGATGGAATGATGCAGGCATTTCCGTGAAACCTGTCCTCAGGCTGTTTATTACCGGGCATAAAGGGTTTGAAACCCTGTTATTCCACGAAATACGTCGAATTTTAAAAAATCTGGAGGCGAAGATTACCCGGCGCTACGGCGGCGTCGAGCTATTGGGCAGCATAGAGCTTGCCTATCGGATATGCCTGCATTCGCGCCTGGCTAATCGAGTTTTTAGCGAATTAAAAACCTTCAGGGTAGAAAACGACGATCAATTGTACCAGTCGGTCTCAGGTATAGACTGGAGCGAGCATTTCAGCGCGCGCAATAGCCTGGCGGTATCGGCAACCTTGTCGCGTTCTCATCTCGATCATTCGCACTATGCTTCACTCAGGGTCAAGGATGCGATTGTCGATCAATTCCGTGAGCGTTTCGATAGCAGACCCGTGGTCGATAAAAAACACCCCGATA
>JBGMRM010000037.1:0-9440 GCA_048061415.1 Gammaproteobacteria bacterium
CTGCAGTCTGGTCGCTGATGTTGTCGGGAATTTTTAGCAGATGCTTCGCGTCGATCAGGCGCGCCTCGGCGTAAGCGCCGAGCTGCATCGGATAAGCGACCCGATCGCCGGCAACGACCGATTCGACGCCCTCGCCAACCGCATCGACGATGCCAGCCGCTTCCATGCCGAGAATGGCAGGAAGCTCTCCTGCAGGGTAGAGGCCGGTACGACCGTAAACGTCTATATAGTTCAGGCCACAGGCCGTTTGAGCTAATCGCACCTGGCCTTTAGCAGGATTGGCTACCTCGACGGTTTCCCAGACCAGGACCTCGGGGCCGCCGTTTTTGTGGATTCGGATCGCTTTGGTCATTTGATTACTCGCTTAGTAATGATGCTTTAGAGTTTGATACCCACGCACTATATAACCCGATCGACCCGCTTGCCAGACTTATGCTAATCCGATATCTTCAAAGCGATATATCAAACACAGGAAGCGCTGAACATGACCCCGCTAGAATTACCCGAATCACTGGTGAGTGCCGCTTGGCTACGAGACCACCTCGAACATCCGCAGCTAGTGGTTTTTGATGCCAGTTGGTACATGCCGGCTGCACAGCGAAATGCCCGTGAAGAATGGCGCAGCGAGCAAATTAAAAATGCACGGTATTTCGATTTTGACCAGACGATATGCGATCCCGATAGCGAATTACCGCATATGATGCCCGATGCCACGCGCTTTACCGCCGAGGTACAAAAACTGGGGTTGAATCGGGACAGTGTCGCCGTGGTTTACGATACGCAGGGCATGTTTTCGAGTCCACGCGTCTGGTGGATGCTCAGGGCGATGGGTTTCGAGAACTGTGGCATTCTGGACGGTGGTTTACCCGCCTGGAAGGCAGGCGGTTACCCGCTCAGCAATGAAGCCGAGGCCAGCAAGGTTGTGCCTGGAAATTTTGTCGCCAGCCCGGTCGCGAGTCGTTCTAGCGATACAAACGAGGTGCTGGCTGCGATCGGCGACGATGCGGTCACGATACTCGATGCGAGATCGAGCGAGCGATTTAGCGGGGAAGCCGAAGAGCCACGCCCCGGATTGAGAAAAGGCCATATGCCAGGCGCGATAAATTTACCTTTCACGGATTTGTTTTCCGAAGGGTTGATGAAATCGAAATCGGAGTTAAAAACGATTTATGGGGAACTGATACCGCCGGATAAGCATACGATATGTAGCTGTGGGTCCGGCATAACGGCCTGTGTGATCGCGTTTGGCGCCCACCTGGTTGGCTACGACGATATTTCAGTCTACGATGGTTCCTGGTGCGAGTGGGGCCAGCCGGGTGAATTACCGGTGGTCAGCGAGTATGAATAACAGGGATGAAAATCGAAGGTACTGATCTATCCCGCTATCACGCCGCCGATCCCGGATATATCGTCTAATACGATATCGGCAATTTCCTCCAGTTCATCGCGCGTGCTGGCTCCGGTGAGAACGCCCACACAAAGCCCCGCACTGGCGTTTTTCCCCATTTCGATATCGTGGCGGTTGTCGCCCACCACGACCACTTCGGCCGGCTCCAGCGCCATAGCCTCGCAAAATGCCAGCACCATGCCGGCATCGGGTTTGACCCCATGGCCACTGTCGTAGCCGCAGAGAAAATCGAATTCCGATATCACGCCGAAGGCTTGGAGGGTATTGTGGATACCCCGGTAGCTATCGCTGGTCGCTACACCGAGCTTGAGGCCGGCCTTCTTAAGTCCCCGCAGAGTAGCTTTCAGGCCATTAACCGGGGTCGCATGTAGCGCTCCCTGCTGCTGGAATATATGGTTCAGGCGGGTACATATAGCCTCGACTTGATCATCGTCGCCGAATCCGGGCAGTAGCCTGGACCAGGCGATACCGATTTCCCGGTTAGTCCCGGCGGCCAGCAGCGAACCACCGATAAAGCGTCCGGCATCCAGGTCGTAACCGTGCCCGCCCAGCAACTCGTCGGCCAGCTGTCGATCGTTTTTGGCGAATTCGAGCGCGGCGAACTGGTAAACGGGTAGCCAGGTCGAGTGGAAATCGATCAGTGTGCCATCCTTGTCGAAAACGATACCCCTGTATCTCATAGGTTATTACCTGCTGGCCTCACTGTATATAAATCTGGCGCTTGATACCCGAACCGCACCCGAGGAAAATTACAGAGCACCCTGCGTAAGTGCGGTATCGAAAATAATTTCGATTAACTCAAAGCTGGACTCGGCGCTGATGTCTTCAAAATAGATCGTGCCTGGCCAGGGCGGCTCCCTCGATTCAAATCCATTTTCCGCAATTGTCCTGGCAACCGTTTTTATCGCTTCTACGTATTCGCTGGTATTAGTCCTGATATCCTGTTTTGCGATTTCCAGATCAGCAATGCTGTTACGGTCGACCTGGGTCGCACCTATGCCAATAAACAGGGGGATATTGGACTTAATCGCCTGTTCCACATAGAAGGAAACGGGTGTTCGATCTTCGGCGAGTCGAATCACATAATCGGGGCAAACGCTATTTTTCAATTCGAATAATTCAACCAGGCCCAACTGCTCAGAGTTACTTTTTCTGGGACTCCGACGCCTGGACGACGAAGCGTTCCCCCTGTTGGCCTGGGTCACATAGTCGCCACGATAGTTGGCATCGTAGACACGTTTCCCCCAGGGGTTTGCTTCGATTAATCGTTGCGTTGACCGGATAGCTACATTTTTACAGTTTTGGGGACCGATAAAAAAAGGCGATCCGGAAGCATCGCTCAGCTCGACCCAACCGGCGGGGTACCGGCTGAAAAAATGATCCATCCAGGGTTGGAGGACGGTATCCACCAGGTGGTCCAGGAATTTATTCACAAAATCCGGCTCGTGGGTCAGGGCAGTGATTATTTGTTCCTGCCCGTAGATATCTGCTGCGAGGCTATAAGCTGCTGTCAAATGTAAAACAGGATTGAGCCCGGTTAAACGCTGGTAACAGGCCAGAGTCTCATCGAGAATTTTAGGGATGCCTGTGTTCATATCGGGTGTGGCGATGTCTTGCCAGTTGTCGGAATTGGCCAAAGGCATATCCGGGTCCGTGCCGGGAGAATATTGATCTGAGTAAATCATTTTCTGCCCCAGGGCTTCTGCGGTAAATCCATAAACGGGCCAACTGATATAAAGCTTGGGCATGCCCAGTAGTTTTTGAGTCATTAACGATGTGCGCACAAAACTTTCGGGGTCTCCCTTGTAGAATTCTGCGGCTGTCACGCCATAGAGCCGGTACATTATCGTTAGCGTCATCAGGTCTACCGGACCCGAGATATGCACCGCGTCCTGAGGGGCTGGCTTGCTGAAAACTTCGTCGTACTGTCCCTTGATAGTTAAGTCAAAAATTTCCTTAAGACGCTCGACGGCCTGTGGATCATTGGCTTGCCAGCGAGACAGCAGACGGATGCCCGCAGGAAAATTCAGTTCTTCAAATGGCATGACAGGCTGGCCTCAATTCGGGGATTGCTTCGAGCGTACTCATCTTTCACCATAGACTGATTTTAAATGGCCCAGGCGCCGGAGACTAGCACAGAATCTTCTCCCGTTTGGGATCGTAGATCGCCCCTTTCACTATCGATGCCTGACTGCGCTCACCGAATGCTTCGACCATAATATCACTGTGGCCGAGAGCATCCGCTGGCAGGTATCCGAGTACGAGGCTCTTGCCGATCGAGTAGCCGAAGTTCCCACTGGTCGTTTGCGCGACGGCCCTGTCACCGCAAAAAATGGCTTCACCGCCGAACACCGGCAAAGGGTCTTTCAGCGCAAGGCAGACGAGTTTTTGCCGAACGCCCTCTTGCCTGAATCTGGCGAGGGCCTCGGCGCCGATAAAGTCATCTTTGTCCCAGTCGATAAGAAACTGTAGTCCGGCTTCAATAGGATTGTAATCGGGGGTGATGTCGACGCCCCAGGCCAGATAGCGCTTTTCCAGGCGCAGGCTATCGATCGCCCGGTAGCCAATATTGGTGATGCCAAATTCTTTACCGGCCTGCTGTAGTATCTCGTAGACATACTGTAGGTATTCTGAGGGAATGTAGAGTTCCCATCCCAGCTCTCCGATATAGGTTACGCGGTAGGCGAGCGCGGGGGCATAGCCAATCCTGATATCCTGCGCCGCCATGAAGGGGAAGGCTTCGTGGCTCACGTCCTCGTCACAGACTTTCTCCAGCACCTGACGAGCCAGCGGCCCTGCGAGGTTTATCACACCATAGGCCGAGCTAATATCGCGTACTTCTACCCGCTTATAGCCGGCAGTTTTCGTCCGAATCTTTTGGGCGTCGCTGGAGCTCCGGGAACTGGTGTGCCGGCCGGGGTAGCGTTTCAGCTGCTTTTCGATCCAGTGCCGGTCACGCGCACCGAGGCCGGAACCGGTAATCAGCCAAAAGCAATCCTCCGAACGGCGTATGATGGTGACGTCGGCCTCGATTCCGCCCAGTTCGTTGCACAGTTGGGTATAGGTGGCCCCACCTGGCGCCCTGTCGACATTGGCTACGGCGAGATATTGCAGGAACCCGCAGGCCTGGGATCCGCTGATCTCGAATTTGGTGAACGAGGACATATCGATCAGGACGACGCCTTCGCGCGCGGCCCGGTGCTCGCGGCCGACGGTGATGTCCTGCTGCGGCCGGTCGAACCCGAGGACGTCTCGTTGCGGGATATCGCCATGGGCAAACCAGTTGGCCCGCTCCCAGCCGAACTTCGACCCGAACACCGCACCCTGGTCTTTCAGGGTTTGATAGAGTGGGCTGCGGCGCACGCCACGGGCCGATTCCAGTTCTTCTCCCGGCCAGTGGATCGCGTAGTACCTGCTATAGCTTTCGACCGCCCGCTCATGCAGAAACCGCCGACCGGCGTGCAGGGGCCCGAAGCGGCGGACGTCGAAGGGCCACAGGTCGAGTCCGGGGTCCCCTTCGAGAATCCAGTTCGCTACCGCCTTACCCGCCCCGCCCGAAGCGGCTATGCCGGAGGTGAATGCGCAGGCGGCAAAGAAATTACTCACACCTGGAACCGGTCCCATGATGGGTTCACCGTCGGGTGAGATGGGTATAGGTCCGTTGACGATAGTGCGCATACCGAGCTCCCCGAGGATGGGAATACGCCGCATCGCCGGTTCGAAAAATTCTTCCAGGCGGTCCATATCGCCATCGAACAGATGACGTTCATTTTGCCACGGAAAACCTTCCTCCGGATTGACCGTGCTGGTTTTTTTCTCCCAACCGCCGATGGCTAGCGCACCCGGTTCCGGCTTGGCATAGAATCCACCGTCCGGGTCGCGCAGCGCCGGTAAACCGGCAGGGATAAGGTCGGATTTCTCGGTCACCAGGTATTGATGCTCGACCACGCCAGCGGGTATTTCTACCCCTGCCATCCAGCCAAGCTGGCGCGCCCAGAGCCCTGCGGCATTGACCACGGTTTCGACTTCGATATCGCCCCGATCAGTGAGGACATGGGTGATGCGATCGCCGTCACGTAACAGGTCGCGCACCATCGTGCCTTCGAAGATTTTGCCGCCGTTGGCGCGGATACCCTTTGCATAGGCCTGGGTCAGGCTATTCGGGTCGATGTAGCCATCTGCGGGAATAAAAGCGGCGCCAACCAGATCATCGGTTTCAATCAGTGGGTATAAATCGCGCGCCTCGTTCGGTGTCAGCAGGTTCATCTCGAACCCCACCGCCTGCGCGGCGGAATATGACTTGAGTAGTTCCTTCCAGCGGTCTTCGGTTTGCGCAAGCCGGAGGCTTCCCACTTTATGCCAGCCGAGATCCTGGCCGGTTTCATCGGCCAGGCGGTCGAACAGTTTTACGCTGTCGTTCATCAGGCTCATCAGGTTTTGTTGCGAACGGAATTGCCCCACCAGGCCGGCCGCATGCCAGGTGGCGCCCTCGGTCAGATGGGACTTTTCAAGCAATACCACATCCTTTGCGCCGGATCGTGTCAGGTGATAGGCAATGCTGGTGCCTATCACCCCGCCGCCGATGACGGCTATGCGTGCGCTGCCTGGAAGTGATGCCATTATGTTAACGCCCCGCTGGATTGCTTTTCTTTTTATGCTTGCCTGCGCCGCCGACGACTGGGGCGTCGTTCACGCGCAGGGACCTTGCTACCGATATCTAAGCGCTTCCATCCTTGCTGGATCATCGCATCGCCTGCGACCAGTCCGTCGAACTCGGCGCGCACGCGAGCATCGACGGCGGGATCGAGCGCGGCGGAGTTCGGCGTGGAAAGGATATCGAACGCCCTGTTCAGGGCGCGCTGGTGAATAGTCGAGCTGCCTTCGAGTTCCCATAGCTCACGCAGTTTCCTGTCTGCCAGTTCGGGCATAAAGGTTGCTGTGTGCATACGTTCCAGGGTTGCCGGGTTTGCCGCGAACATACCCGCCGGGCCGGTTTCCTTAATCTCCTCCAGGGAGGCGGATTCCCTGTTAAACCCGAATCCTTCACGCACCCGTTTGATCATCAAAGCTATTTCGTTATCGATGGCGGCCTGGCCGAAATCGAAGGACATCAATGCGTCCTGGAGACCGCCCATGACAATAAAATCGACCCCCGATAGTGCCCCCAGAAGCGGTGACATTCCCTTTTCGAACCCGGCCTGGGCATCGGCGACCTTGGAATTAGTCAAGCCGAGGTATCCCCCCGCCGGTACATTATAAAAACGCGCCATTTGGCACACGGCAGAATTCATCATGCCAATTTCGATCGCTCCCGGCGCATAAGCGCCATCGCGCATATCGGCGAACACGGGTAGAAAATTATAGATTTGCTCTGTTCCAGCTTTGGACATTTGCGCCAGCGTTGCCGCTGCCAGCCATTCGGCGTTCATGATGACCAGCATGCCCGATAGTGTCAGAGGGGTACTGAGCCCGCCCATCGGAGCGATGGTACCGTAGGCGGTGATGCCTTTTTCGGCAAAGTACATCAGCGTATCGGTACTGTCGAAATCCATGGTCAGGGGCGAGACAATCGAGCAGTAGCCGAAATTGATAAATGGACGTTCCCAGTAGGCCTGCTTCGAACCCGCTATGAGTTCACCTAACTTGATGACCTGTTCCGCTTCGCGGATATTGTAAACGGAAGTGCGGCAAGGTTTGACGCAATTCTTCAACGCCGAGTAGAAACGGGTCAGGCTGAATTGATCTTTGGGTGCATCGTCGGCGAGGGTCGAGATCGAAAACAGGTCGAAGCCCGGTAACTCGTTGACCAGGTGGGCAATCCGGGCAATATCGTCGGATCTCGAACGGCGTGTCACGCCAGTCACGGGGTCGACAATATCCGGCGCTGAGCTAGCGGTTGCGATAACGGGCAGTTTGCGTGGAAAGGTAATGTCGAAAGAGGGATCCCGGCCGCGCAGGGTGATCGTCGGGGGCACCAGAGCACGGTATTTCTCGACTATAGCCGAAGGTATGCGCACCATCTCTGTTTCGTGGTCGACAATTGCACCATGTTGCGCGAAACGCTTTCTTGCTTTTTCATTGCGAACCAGCAGGCCCACTTCCTCGAGAATTTCGAGGGAAGACTCGTGCACGTAGCGGATATCCTCGCCTGTCAGGTAGCTAAAGAAGTTCATCGCAACTGCATCCAGGTAGTGTCACTCGAGCGGGAACTTTAGGTAGCGCCATGACTTGCGTCAAACAATAAATACTGTCACTATCTATAAGTAAATCTTATTCGAAAGTAAGCGCTTGAGACGTCCACGACTCAATATCCTACGGACCTTCGAAGCGGCTGGCCGCCGCCTGAGCTTTTCACTGGCCGCGGAAGACCTGAAGATATCACAGGCCGCGGTCAGCCAGCAGATGCGGCAACTTGAAGCTTATTTGAATACACCCCTGTTCGTCAGGCATCACCGTCGCTTATCCCTGACCAGTACCGGTCAGGCTTATCTGGAAGCGGTACACGAAGCGCTGGATAGACTCGATTCGGTAACTGATCAATTGTTCCCGGACAGGCAAAATCAGGTTGTGACCCTGCGTTGTACTTCGAGCGTCGCCATACTCTGGCTGGCGCCACAGCTCGGGTCCCTGCAAAAGCGCCATCCCAACATCGATCTGCGCATCAATACCCTCGACCCGGGTTACGACAGTAAAAAGCCTTCCACCGCAGATCTGGAAATTTTCACACGGGGGGACGGTAACCGCGACCCTCTGGCGCAAAAACTATTAACTTCGACCATTACGCCCGTATGCTCGCCAAAGTTGTTTTCTAATCGTCAACGGCTAAGAGAACCGGCCGAGGTGCTTGGGCACGAACTGATTCATGTGCTTGGCTACGCCGACGACTGGGCCCGATGGTTTCGCAGTTATCGGCTCAGTGGAGTTGGGATCCCGCGTGGGCTGTCCGTCGATGGATCGTTGATCGCGATCGAGGCCGCGCAGCGTGGCGACGGCATTATGCTGGGCAGGCGTCCATTTATTGACCGCTACCTTCAATCTGGCGAGCTGGTAGAGGCTTTCCTGGAGCCATACCACCTCCATGCCGATTACTATTTAAGGCAGGCACCCCGGTCTGCCGGTCGGCGCGCGAGTAGTATCGTCCTAAGCTGGATTATCGAGCTGGCCGCGTGAGAGCGTAGGGCCGAATTCATTCGGCCAATACAATCTCAGGTTCCTGATCGCGTCATCGATATGGTGCTGACCAAACGTCGAGATTCCCTACGCTCAATAATAGCTTTTGCCTTCGACCGGTGGGTATAACGTAGCGTCGAGAAAACTGGAAATATATCCCTGGCGTTTCCACAGTAATTCACGGTATAGCTCGGTGAAGTTGCTCACGGTCGAATTCACCACCACATCCTCCCGCAATAGCCTGTCTTTCCAGCTGACGATTTTGGGGTGTCTATCGGGGTCGAACATGGCGGGCCGGAGTGCTTGCATGCATTGCAGGCGATGGAACAGGGGGGCGTAGGAAGCGTCTACCATGGAAAAATCGGCGCCGTTGAAATAGGGTTCGGGGTCGATAACCTCTTCAAGCTGGTCGAAGCGCTGGTTTAAATCGTCCAGGATGCCGTCAAATTTGTCCTCGGTTTCCGCAATGCTGAGCTGAAACGTGTCGACCAGACAGGGGCTCGAAAACTCGATCCAGCTACGATTTTTCGCGCGTTCGACCAGGTCGGCAGGATGAAGCTTGTTGGGGAAGGCTTCTTCCAGAAATTCATTGATCACGGTCGATTCGAAGATCACATCCTTGTCCCACAATAATAACGGCACCTTGCCGAAGGGCGAAATTTCCAGAAACCAGCCGGGGGGATCGGCCAGGTCTACGTACTCGATGTCATAATCGATCTTTTTCTGGCGTAGCACGATGACCGCTTTTTGTACGAATGGGCAGAGCTTGAAGCTAACCAGTTTGGGTTTAATGTTCATGATGTGGTGCACCTGGCGCCGATGTCTGTTGGTCTAATCAGGTCGGAGCTTAGCACGCTGCGCG
>JBGMRM010000038.1:0-9388 GCA_048061415.1 Gammaproteobacteria bacterium
CAGCATTGATCTGGCGGCAGAGGTGAAGTTGCGCGAAGCGGTCGTGAGTCCCGACCCGCAGCAAAACTCGACCGGGGTTGCGCTGAGCGGGAGCACCACCGAGGAACAAACCCTGACTTCGAATCGTGACGATCAGTATTTTTCGATCTTCGATGCCGATGTCACCCTGCTGTCCGATCTTGATTTTGACGGCTATCACCACGCCTTCAACGTCCGTTTCGACGTGGATGTGAGCTATGAGTCCGCGACTGTCTACGCAAAGCTTTACCTTAGCCGCGACGGAGAACCCTGGCGCCAGTACTACACTACCGATTTGTTCAATATTTATGGCGATGATTATGCCGACGCCTACGAAGTCACCACGGAACTGCTGGGAGACTACCCGCCGGGTTATTACCGGATTCTGATCGAAGTCTACAGCCTCAACCATGCTGGAATGGTGACCAGCGAACTGCTCGATTATTATTACCTCGGTAAAGATGTCTTACTGGAAGATTTGGACCGGGACCAAAGCGGCGACTATTTCGTCGAGGAAGTTTATTACACCGAAGGGGGAGCGGGGAGTTTTTCCATGATCTGGTTACTATTGATTTTTCAGGTTGTGATCGCAGCCAGGGGCGTCCTGACGTTAACCCCCCGATAACGATAAAAATTATAATAAACAGGCCCCCTGAGCTGCGATCCTTTTCCCAATGTCTGCGTCAACCCAAACGGCGGCAGGAGTTATTCTACCATCGTCTTTAAGGAAGCCCTGCAAAGAGCAGGGTTTCCTTAATTTTCCCGGTTACAGTAAAAATATCAGTTGCTATACTCTGGCGTCTTTCCGCCAGATTTCCGCTCTTGAAAGCCGAGACAAAAGCAAAACCTGCCAGTCGCAAGCGTCGCAAGGGTGCGCGCGCAAAGGCACGTGAACGTCCAGTAACCCATGCCCCGGCTTATGTGACGCGAGAAATTCCTTATTATGAATTTCTCGACGAGGAAGGCCTGCTCAAGCTCGAAGACCAGGCCGAGTGGCTGATACAGGAAGTGGGCATCGAATTTCGAGACGATCCGCGCGCACTCGAACTTTGGAAACAGGCCGGCGCCGATATCAGGGGTACGCGCGTGCGGCTCGACCGGGGCATGGCGCGATCACTGTGTAAAACGGCGCCGTCTGAATTCACTCAGTTCGCCCGTAATCCAGCCAGAAACGTGCGCATCGGCGGTCATTCGCAGGTGTTTGCTCCGGTGTATGGGCCGCCGTTCGTGCGCGATCTGGAGGGTGGCCGCCGCTATGGAACCTATATCGATTTCGAAAACCTGGTAAAAATTGTCTCGCAGCTTCCGAGTCTGCACCATTCCGGCCTGGTCATCGTCGAACCCTGTGACCTGCCGGTATCGAAGCGGCACCTCGACATGGTGTACGCGCATATGAAGTATAGCGACAAGCCGCACCTGGGCGCGATTACCGAAATGTCGCGCGCGCAGGATTCGGTCGACATGGCGAGAATTCTTCACGGCGAAGATTTCATGGACGACAATTGTGTGATCATGGGCAATGTGAATACCAATTCGCCATTGATGGTGGATCGCGTGGTGACCGAGGCCGCTCGGGTTTATTGTGGCGCCCACCAGGGTCTGGTCGTCGTGCCATTCATTCTGGGCGGGGCGATGGGTCCGGTGACCACTGCCGCGTCGATTGCGCAGGCCTTCGCCGAGGCGATGATGGTTGGCGCCTTTACCCAACTGGTGCGGCCGGGCGCACCGTTCATCCTCGGTAATTTCCTCTCTTCGATGAGCCTGAGAACCGGCGCGCCGACCTTCGGTATGCCCGAACCGGTGATGTCGAACCTGGTGGTCGGCCAGCTCGCCCGGCGCCTGGGTGTGCCATTGCGTTGTGGGGGTTCCCTGACCGCCTCAAAGTTACCCGATGCGCAGGCCGCGTTCGAAAGTGCCGATTCGATGCTGTCGACGGCGCTCGGGGGTGGGAATTTTGTATTGAATGCTGCCGGGTGGCTCGAAGGTGGTCTGTGTACCGGCTACGAAAAGCTGGTGATGGATGCGGATCGGCTGGGCGCTTATCAGGTGATGCTGTCCGGGATGCCGCTGGACGACAATGCGCTGGCGCGCGATGCTTATAGCGAAGTCGAACCGGCCGGACATTTCCTCGGTTGCTCGCATACCATGAGTAATTACCAGACCGCTTATTACGAAGCCCTGCTATCGGATAGCAATAACGTCGAACAGTGGGAAGAAGAAGGAGCGAAGGATACGGCGAGGCGCGCCTACGAGCGATGGAATCAATTGCTGAGGGATTACCAGGCGCCGCCACTGGATCAGGCGAAGGATGAAGAATTGCAGGCGTACGTGGCAAAGCGCAAGGCTGAAATTCCTGACGCCTGGTATTGATATTAGAGGGCTTGAAAGTGCAATCGCATGCAAAAGTAGTGGTTATCGGCGGTGGTGTGGTCGGTTGTTCGGTCCTGTTTCACCTGGCCAAATTCGGCTGGAAAGATTGCGTCCTGCTGGAGCGTAACGAGTTGACTTCGGGGTCTTCGTGGCATGCCGCGGGGCAGATTCATACGATTTCGTCCGATCCGAATATATCGCGCCTGCAGGGATATACGATCAACCTGTACCGAGAAATCGAGGAAATATCCGGGCAGTCGGTTGGCATGCACAGCACCGGTGGGTTTTATCTGGCGTCGAACAGGGACTGGTACGATTATTTAAAGCGCGAACGCTCCAAGGCACGCTATATGGGACTGGATCAGGAATTTATATCGCTCGAAGAAGTCGCCAGACTGCACCCACTGATCGACCCAAAACGATATATCGCCGCGCTGTGGGACCCGCTCGACGGCGATATCGACCCGTCCGGGGTTACTTACGCCTACGCCAAAGCGGCGAAGGTACATGGCGCCAGATATCACACGCATACGACGGTGATCGAAACCCGGCAAAGAGCCGATGGTAGCTGGGATGTGGTGACTGAAAAAGGAACGATTAACGCCGAGCACCTGGTCAACGCCGGTGGCCTGTGGGCGCGTGAAGTCGGGTTGCTGTCGGGTCTGCACCTGCCGGTACAACCGATGGAACATCATTATCTAATCACCGAAGCGATACCCGAAATCGTAGCGCGCGATGAACGGTTGCCGGCCGGTATCGATTACGAGGGTAATATGTATTTCCGTCAGGAAGGCCAGGGCATGCTGCTCGGCACCTACGAGCCTGTGGCAACCCCCTGGTCGGTACAGGGCACTCCGCAATCGTTTGGCCACGAATTACTCGAACCGCAGCTCGATCACATCGCCGAGCGCCTGGCACTGGGGTTCGAACGTATTCCGGCGCTGGAAAAGGCTGGAATCAAGGATATGATCAATGGGCCTTTTACCTTCGGTCCCGATGGCAATCCGATGATTGGGCCGGTACCTGGCATGCGCAACTACTGGACCGCAGTCGGGGTTATGGCCGGCTTTTGCCAGGCTGGCGGCGTGGGCATGTGCCTGGCCGAGTGGATAATCGATGGGGAACCCTCGATCGACGTCTGGGCGATGGATATAGCCCGCTTCGGCGATTACGCTTCGCCGCATTACGGCACGGTGAAATCGACCGAAAATTACGAACGCCGGTTCATTCTGACCTTTCCCAACGAAACCTTGCCCAGAGGGCGGCGCCAGCGCACCACCGCGCTTTATGACCGACTCACCGCCGCCGGGGCTGTCTGGGGCGATTCGTTTGGGCTCGAACACGCTCTGTGGTTCGCGAATAGCCCGGATGATGCGCACGAAGAACCCACCTTTCGGCGCTCCCGTGCGCACGATTACGTTGCCGAAGAGGTCAACGCGGTGCGAGAAAAAGTGGGCATGTGTGAAATAGCCAACTTCGCCAAGCACCGGTTCAGCGGCCCGGGTGCACGGACGTTTCTCGACTATGTGATGGCGGGAACGATTCCACAGCCTGGAAGAATTACCCTCAACCCGATGTTATCGCCGAAAGGCAAGCTCGCAGGCGACCTGACCGTGGGTTGCCTGGATAGCGAGAATTTCATGATATTCGGGTCCGGAGCCGCACAGGAAATGCACCGCCGCTGGTTTGAAAAATACCTGGGGGGTTTCGAGGTTATTTATACTAACGAATCCAGCAACCTGCATGGTATCGGGATTTCGGGTCCGAATTCGCGTGAGCTACTGTCGCGTATAACGCGCGACGATGTATCTGCACAGGCATTGAAGTTTCGCGACATCCGGCGCACCTTTGTCGCAGGAGTGCCGGCTATTCTGGCGCGTCTTTCATTCTCGGGTGAACTGGGTTTCGAGATTTATGTTGCGCCTGAATACCAGCTAAAACTGTACGAATCTATCATTGAGGCTGGTGATGATCTTGGCCTCAGGCCCTATGGCGCGCGCGCATTGATGAGTTTGCGGCTGGAGAAAAACTGGGGAGCATGGACGCTTGATTTTCGCCCCGACTTTAGCGCGGCCGAATCCGGGCTGGATGCATTTATCAACTGGGACAAGGATTTTATCGGCAAGCAGGCGGCTTTGGAGGAGTGTGAACGAGGCCCGGAAAAACGATTAGTGAGCATGGTCATCGACACCGACGATATCGATGTTTCCAACGATGAGGCGATCCTCAAGGATGGGCAATGCGTCGGCTATGTCACCTCGGGTGGTTATGCGCATTCGGTGCAGCGCTCGATGGCGCTCGGCTATGTCCCGAGCGAACTGGCAAGGGCCGATACCGGGCTCGAAGTCGAGATCAATGGCGAAATGTACACCGCGCGCGTGGTCGAAAAGCCCCTGTACGATCCAGCCGGAGAAAAAATGCGGGCTTAGGCTTGTTTAACTGGCACAGGAGACATTAGATGACCAAACTCAGGAATACTTCAAACGAATCGGGTTTGGCAAAGTAGGCCCCCTGGAATTTGTTGCAGTTAATTTGTCTCAAAAAGTCTACATCTGCCCTGGTATCTACGCCTTCGGCAACGGCGTCGATGTTCAAGTGCCGTGCCGTGACCAGGATAGTTTCGACGATCTTGGCATTGTCCGGCGAGCTGGCAATATTCTGTATTAGTGATTGATCGATTTTGATTTCATCGATAGAAAAGCGGGCCAAAGATGCAAGAGACGAGTATCCAGTGCCAAAATTGTCGATGGAAATTTTGACGCCGAGTTGTTTTAGCTGGCTTATCGTTTCAGCCGCCTGGTCGATATTGTCGAGTAGCATGGGTTCGGTAATTTCCAGTTTAAGCCTTGCAGGGTCGACACCTGTCTGTTGCAGATATAATGATATCTTGCCGATAAGTTCAGGATTCCTGAACTGACGGGGGCTGATGTCGACCGATAAATTCAGATCGGTATCGAAATCCAGTTTTTGCAGGTATTCGCAGGCCGAACGCAACATCCAGTCACCGATGGGTACGATCAATCCGGTTTGTTCGGCGGTTTCGATAAAAATTTCTGGCACTAAGATCCCTCTATCGGGATGATACCACCGCAATTGCGCTTCGATCCCTGTGATTCGATGTGAGTCGTCAAACTGGGGCTGGAAAAATAATTCAAATTCGTTCAATTCGAGGGCTTTGCGCAAACCCTTTTCAATCGCGCGGTGGTGTTCCTTAGAGTCCCGCATTTCCTCTGAATACAGGCGGACGGCATCCCGGCCTTCCCGCTTGGCCTCGAACATCGCTGTGTCGGCGTGTCGAACCAGGGTGTCTGAACCATCCTGCTCCAGTGGAAATAATACGATGCCAATACTGATGGTGAGGTGAATTTCATGTTCGGAAATATTGAAAGGTGTTTCGAATGAGGTTCGAATTTCGTTGGCTATCTTGTGTGCCTGTTCGCTAGAGACCTTGATATTCGTTCCCACTTCCGGCAGAAGTACAACGAACTTATCGCCACCGAGTCGTGCGGCGGTGTCTTCCTGACGGATTCGAGAGCAGATTCGATCGACTACCTGCACCAGTAGTTCGTCACCTATGTTGCGCCCGAGTGATTCATTGACCTGCTTGAATCGATCCAGGTCTATAAAGAATAAGGCGCCGATTCGTTTGTGCCGGATAGCCCTGGCGAGCTCCTTATCCAGCGCTGCCAGGAACAATCGGCGGTTGGGTAGTTTGGTGAGCTCATCATACAGGGCCTGGCTGCGAATTCTTTCCTCTGCCAGGTCACGCTGGTGCGCATTGACTAGCGACTCGATGAAAGCCTTGTGTAATTTTGTTGCTGAGTACAGTATCCAGGCAGTAAACACGACCATCAAGATCGCCATCGCGGTACTGAATTCGGTATTGATTAGCGCCACCTGCACTGTAATGGGTATAGCCGTTAGCAGAATAAACGCCTGGGCTGCGCGCAGAATGACCGAAAGCGTCGCAATCGCTCCTGCCCCCATGCCACCTAACACGAAAATGAGAAACACCTGGTGCGCAATACTTTGCTCGGCGAATAACCAAATTCCTGCCGCGCCCCAGGTGGCTCCGGACAGGGCGCTGGTAACCAATGCCAGTTGGTACCAGATAGCGTCGATAACTTTGTCGTCGCCCAGATTTCTAAATTGTCGATAGAGAAACCCGCGAAACAATGAAAGTCCGTTGGTGGCCAGAAACCACGCGACGATGTTGGTATGGCTTATTTCCTGCCAGAGAATTGCTGAAAGCAAGGCACTGCTAACCAGGATAGCGCTCAGCGAAACAGGAATAGCTGAAAATAGGTTGCGAACTTGAGCGGTCCTGATATCCGTCAAATTGATCTCTTGCGAAGAGGTGTCCCGTAGCGGCTGGTTCATGTTATTTCACTGTCCGTGACAGGCTAATCGAGCGGGTGTATGACATATTAACTTATAGCATACGACGCCGACGGCAGCGGTAAAATCCTCGCGACAACTCGTTTTGAAGTCACTGTCCGGGTTGCAGCTGGGGGCAATAGGTAGCCGCGGTAACCAGGCGGTTATTGGCGTAAATTGGCGATAACTTCAGCGGTATCGACGCGAACGCCGCGCCAGATAAAAAACGACTCAGCTGCCTGTTCGACCAGCATGCCAAGACCGTCGAAAGCCTGGGATGCACCGTAACGTTCGGCCCAGCTAACAAACGCGGTCGGTGAATGAATGTTGTACATAAAATCGTAACAAATTGAATTGACCCCGAGTACCTCTTCGGGGATCGGTGGCACATCGTTATCGAGGCTTGCGGCAGTCGCGTTAATGATCAGATCGAACTTATCCTGCCCCAGCTGGCTGAAGCTGCTGACACTTATATTGCCGCTGTTGCGAAACTCTTCGGCCAGTATTTCAGCCTTTTCAAGGGTGCGGTTGGCGATGGTTAACCCCTCGGGATTCAACCCCAGAAGCGGAGCCAGCACACCGCGTACTGCACCGCCTGCACCCAGAATTAGTATTTTCCGGTGCCTGATTAAAGCGTGATGGTTATTGAGTAAATCCCGCGTGAGGCCCACGCCATCGGTATTGTCTCCGGAAATATCCCCGTCTTCACCGAAAATCAGCGTATTGACGGCGCCTGCATCATCGGCTCGCGGACTCCTGTGGTCGCATATTTCCCAGGCCTGACGTTTAAACGGTACGGTAACATTGGCGCCTTTCATGCCCTGTTCCAGTAACTCACGAATCCGTAGTTCGAAATCGCCCAGCGTGAGTTCGATCGCACTATAATCGATGGTTTCTCCAGATTGCTCAGCGAAGGCGCGGTGAATTTGAGGCGACAGGCTGTGGGCGACTGGATTACCAACGACAGCGTATCGATCGACGCCGGTAGTTTGCGATACCATTTATTTTTCCTGCAACCATTGCGATGCGGCTATCGCGTAGTAGGTCAAAATGCCATCCGCACCCGCCCGTTTCATCGACAACAGGGCTTCTAGTACGCAGGATCTTTCGTCGATCCAGCCCTGTAGTGCGGCGGCTTTCAACATTGCGTACTCACCGCTGACCTGATACACGAACGTGGGAAACTGCAGTTCCTGGCTCACGCGTTGTACGATATCGAGGTAAGGCATGCCGGGTTTTATCATCACCATGTCGGCGCCTTCGTCGATATCGAGTGCCACTTCGTGCAGGGCTTCGTTGCTATTGGCGGGATCCATCTGGTATGAGTACTTGTTGGCGCTGCCAAGGTTACCGGCCGAGCCTACCGCGTCTCGAAACGGACCGTAAAAACCCGAGGCATACTTGGCCGCGTACGCCAGAATGCGGGTATTGTGGAAACCATCGTTTTCAAAGGCTTCGCGAATAGCGCCAATTCGACCATCCATCATGTCCGATGGCGCTACCACATCGGCCCCTGCTTCTGCATGCGACAGCGCCTGCTTTACCAGCACTGCGACAGTTTCGTCATTGGTGACGTAGCCCTGATCGTCGAGCAGGCCATCCTGGCCATGGCTGGTATAAGGGTCGAGGGCAACATCGGTGATTACACCGAGATCGGGTAGGGACTGTTTGAGTGCCCTGACTGCGCGTTGCACCAGGCCCTTTGGATTCCAGGCCTCGGACGCGTCGTCGCTCTTGGCGGATGCGGGCGTAACCGGAAACAGGGCAATCGCGGGAATCCCCAGGTCGTGCACTCGCTTTGCCTCTTCGAGTAGCAGGTCGATACTGAGGCGATCGATGCCAGGCATCGAAGCGACCGCCTCACGCTGCTGTTCACCATCGAGAACAAATATCGGATAAATGAAATCCCTGGCGCTGAGATCGTTTTCACGCATCAATTGACGTGAAAATTTATCCTTGCGCATACGGCGTTTTCGAATAATGGGATAGTGCACTCATCTACCTCACGACTGGGCCAGGCTAACTATAGGTCATTCGACCCGGTAATTTAACAGGAATTGCACCGGTTTTATGTGAATGAACTCTATTTTTTTATAGATGCCCCGCAAATACGGGTCTTCTAAAATTCATCCGCAAACCCTGAAGGATAGTGGGCACAAAAAAGGGTGCGTCGAAGCACCCTTTGTGACATTCAGATCAGGTTTGCCGAATCAGGCCTACTTGCCGTAACGCCGACGGAACTTGTCGACCTGTTTGGCAGTTTGAAGGATGTGTTGTTTGCCGGTATAGAAGGCATGCGACTGACTGGAAATTTCGAGTTTCAACAAGGGGTATTCGTTTCCGTCTTCCCATTTAATGGTTTCGCGTGTCGGCACGGTAGAGCGAGTCAGTATCGCGAAGTCAGAAGAGATATCCTGAAATACAACGTCTCTATACTCGGGGTGAATATCCTGTTTCATGGTTTAGCCTGGGACGTCAAGGTCTTAAGGGGCGCGAATTTTGACCTTTTATGTCTGAAAGTGCAAGTATTTTTTAGCCTGCGCCAGGCTTGAACCAGTCTCTTCCGAGCGACCAGGAAATTCAATGACATTGGCCTGGTACCGTATGTGTGGCAATTCGATCT
>JBGMRM010000039.1:0-9362 GCA_048061415.1 Gammaproteobacteria bacterium
CTCGGTATCAACCTTGGCGAGTATGAATTTGCCGGCGTATTCGTCGGCCAGTTTTGCCAGCACGGGCATCACGGCCTTGCAGGGTTCGCACCAGTCGGCCCAAAAATCAACCAGCACCGGCTGCTTGAGCGAATTTTCAATCACCAGCGCCTGAAAATCCTGCGCGCTAACATTGTGAATATAAGGTGACTCGCTCATAATAGTTAACCGGAAAAAAGATTCACATTATATCAGGTAAGAACCTCACTATTTCAAGGCTGGAACCGTTATAATTGGACTCTGGCGCTAACCCGGACAGGCAGGAAATTCACATTTGAAGAATCAGTACAATGCGGCTTCGATCGAGGTATTGACGGGGCTGGAACCGGTTAAAAAACGGCCGGGCATGTATACCGATACCACTCGGCCCAACCACATGGCGCAGGAAGTTATCGACAACAGTGTCGATGAAGCCATCGCCGGTTATGCTACTCAAATTGGAGTTATCCTCCACGCGGATCAGTCACTCAGTGTGATCGACGATGGTCGAGGCATGCCGGTCGATATCCATCCTCAGCAGGGTATTCCCGGCGTCGAGGTGGTCCTCACCAAGCTGCACGCGGGGGGGAAGTTTTCGGATAAAAATTACCAGTTTTCGGGTGGCCTGCACGGGGTCGGCGTGTCGGTGGTTAACGCCCTGTCGAATCGTCTGGATGTTCGCGTGCGGCGTGAGGGTAAGGAATATTCGATTGGTTTCGAGCATGGGAATAAGAAAAGCAAATTGAAGGAAATCGGTAGCGTACCCAAAAAGAAATCCGGCACGACGATTCGATTCTGGCCCGACCCGAAATATTTCGACAGTGCCAGTTTTTCGGTTAGCAAGTTAAAGCACGTACTGCGCGCCAAGGCGGTATTGTGCCCAGGGCTGAAGATCCGGTTTTTTATCGAAAAAACCAGGGAATCGGAGGAGTGGTGCTACGAAGATGGGCTAGCGGATTATTTGCTCGGCGCGCTTTCAGGCTATGCGTTAATCCCCGAGCAACCCTTTGTTATATCGGTAAAGGGAGAACACGAGGCGGTCGACTGGGCTTTGCTCTGGTTGCCGGAAAAAGGCGAGAGTGTTGCCGAGAGCTACGTTAATTTAATACCGACCCCGCAGGGAGGGACCCATGTCAATGGATTGCGCACCGGCCTGACCGACGCGATCAGGGAGTTTTGTGAGTTTCGTAGCCTGCTGCCGCGCGGTGTCAAAATTACACCCGACGATGTGTGGGACAAGATCAGTTATATCCTTTCGGTGAAGATGCAGGAACCACAATTTTCAGGGCAGACCAAGGAACGTTTGTCTTCGCGCGAAACCGCAGCCTTCGTTTCCGGCATCGCCAAGGATTCATTAAGCCTGTGGTTAAACCAGCACGCCGAAGTCGGTGACCTGCTCGCTCAGATGGCGATATCGAGTGCACAACAAAGGCTCAAGTCGGCCAAAAAAGTGGTGCGGAAAAAAGTCACCACGGGTCCCGCCCTGCCAGGTAAACTGGCCGATTGCAGTAGCCAGGATGTGAGCCGCACCGAGTTGTTTCTGGTCGAGGGGGATTCCGCCGGCGGATCTGCGAAGCAGGCACGGGATCGGGCGTTTCAGGCGATCATGCCACTACGGGGTAAAATTCTTAACACCTGGGAAGTACCGCCGGACCAGGTGCTCGCTTCGCAGGAGGTACACGATATATCGGTCGCCATCGGGGTTGAGCCGGCGTCGGACAACCTCTCTAATTTACGCTACGGCAAGATCTGTATACTCGCCGATGCAGACTCCGACGGCGCCCACATAGCAACGCTACTCTGCGCATTGTTTCTTCGGCACTTTCAGCCCCTGGTTGAACAGGGCCACGTATATGTCGCTAAACCTCCGCTGTACCGTATCGATATTGCAAAGGATAAATTTTATGCGCTCGACGAAGCTGAGCGCGATGGCATTATCGATCGGCTCGCCGCCGAAAAGAGAAAGGGCAAGGTGTCGGTCACCCGTTTTAAGGGGCTGGGAGAAATGAATCCGCTGCAGTTGCGCGAAAGTGCTATAGCACCGGACACCCGGCGCCTGACGCAATTAACCATCGAGCCTGGAGACAAGACTTTCGAAATCATGAATATGATGTTATCCAAAAAGTGTGCGTCCGATCGTAAAGACTGGTTGCAGTCGAGAGGTAATTTGGCGGAAGTTTAGTGCTCCTCTTGAATAGGTGATGGATAGAGTACGACCCGACGCTAAAACTATTATGGCTGAAAACCTGGAACTCAATTACGAGGGTGTCGATAAGCAGCCCTTACGCGTATTTACCGAAAAGGCGTACCTCGACTATTCGATGTACGTGATTCTCGATCGTGCCCTGCCGCACATCGGCGATGGCTTAAAGCCGGTGCAGCGTCGCATCATATACGCGATGTCAGAGCTTGGACTGTCGGCCAGTTCGAAGCACAAAAAGTCGGCACGCACCGTTGGTGATGTACTCGGTAAATTCCACCCGCACGGCGATACGGCCTGTTACGAGGCTATGGTCCTGATGGCGCAGGATTTTTCCTACCGTTACCCACTGATAGACGGCCAGGGAAACTTTGGTTCGACGGACGACCCGAAATCGTTTGCGGCAATGCGATATACCGAATCGAGGTTATCGGAATTTTCACGCCTGCTATTACAGGAACTGGGCCAGGGAACGGTCGACTGGGTGGCTAATTTCGACGGCACGATGCAGGAGCCATCGTTATTACCGTCGCGCCTGCCGCATATCCTGCTCAATGGTACGACTGGAATTGCAGTGGGAATGGCCACCGATATGCCGCCGCATAATTGTCGCGAGATAGCGCAGGCCTGCGTGCGCCTGCTGGAAAGCTCACGCACCACGATGGATCAATTACTCGAACAGGTGAAAGGGCCGGATTACCCGACCGATGCCGAAATTATTACCCCCTGGGAAGAGCTGCGTAACCTGTATGAAACGGGTCATGGGTCGATACGCATGCGCGCGGTATACGAACGCGAAGAAGGTGACATCATCATCACTGCCTTACCCCACCAGGTATCCGGGGCCAGGGTGCTCGAGCAGATTGCCCAGCAGATGCTGGCGAAAAAACTGCCCATGGTCGACGATCTGCGCGACGAATCGGATCATGAGAATCCTACGCGACTCGTGATAGTGCCCCGTTCCAACCGGGTCGATGTCGAAGCGATGATGGGACATTTATTTGCCACTACCGATCTGGAAAAGTCTTACCGGGTCAACATGAATATGATCGGCACGAATGGGAAACCTCAGGTTAAGAATCTGAAGCAGATTTTGCAGGAATGGATCGCGTTTCGGATTTCGACCGTGCGCCGCCGTCTCGAATGGCGCCTCGACAAGATCGACAAACGGCTCCATATACTGGAGGGACTGTTGATTGCCTATCTGAATCTGGACGAAGTAATCCGCATCATCCGTAGTGAAGACGAACCAAAACCGGTTTTAATCAAAACATTCAAAATATCCGAGGTACAGGCCGAGGCCATTCTGGATACCCGTTTACGGCATCTGGCCAAATTGGAGGAAATGAAAATTCAGCAGGAACAACAGGAGTTGAGTGAGGAAAAACGGGGGCTGGAGAAATTGCTGGGCTCCGAGCGGCGCATCAAGACGATGATTAAAAATGAAATCCTGGAAGATGCAAAAACCTATGGTGATGAACGGCGCTCGCCTATCGTCAGTCGAGATGTGGCGCGAGCGCTGGATGAAACCGACCTGGTGCCTTCCGAAGCCCTGACGGTAGTGCTGTCGGCCAGCGGGTGGGTACGCGCTGCGAAAGGGTACGACATCGATGTCAGGGCATTGAGTTATAAATCCGGAGATGTTTTCCAGTCGATGGCGCAGGGGAAGAGTAACCAGAGTGTTGTTTTCATCGATTCCAATGGCCGCAGTTACGCGCAGGCGGCGCATTCGTTGCCGTCGGCACGCGGCCAGGGTGAGCCGCTTACCGGTCGATTTAAACCGGCTGCGGGGGCTGAATTTATCAGTTGTATCATGGGCCTCAACGATGATTTGTTTTTATTGTCCAGTTCGCATGGCTATGGCTTCGTTTGCCGCTTCGAGGACATGTTAACGCGTAACAAAAATGGGAAGGCGCTGATCGGCATTTCAAAGGGAGCCAGCCTGATGCCGGCCAGCCCGGTTACCGACCGGGAAAATGGCGTCGTCGTTTCAATTACCAGCGAGGGCTTTATCGGCCTGCTCGATATAAAAGCTATTCCAGTGCTATCGAAGGGCAGGGGTAACAAGATACAGGGTATACCGCCGAAGCGACTTAAATCGGGTGAGGAATCGATAGCATTTATCGCCTGTCTGTCGGGCAGTCAAAAACTGGTCGTGCACGCCGGCAGGAAATACAAATCGATGACGCTACGTGAACTGGAAGAATATCGTATCGAACGGGGCAAGCGTGGACGAAAATTGCCCCGCGGGTATCAGAATGTGAGCAGGGTTGACGTGCTTGTCTAACGCCGCGCAGGCCTGGCTCTACGTCTTCATTACATCGATGAAAAGTCGTAGTTGAGCATTTTTTCCGGGTTTTGCAGGAAGTTACCCTGCACAAAATCGACTCCAAGCGTCCATAGCACGCTGAGTATTGCGGCGTCTTCAACCCCGGGGGTGATGGTGCGTATTTTCATCGATATGGCCTGTTTGGAGAGTTCACGAATACTTTGCTGATTGTCGTCATTCTGGGATAAATTCTCCATGTAGGCCAGGTTGACGCGAATATAGTCCGGGTTAATATGCCTGACTAGCTGGAATGGATTGAGCCCGGTGCCAAACTCGTCCAGCGCAAACCGGCATTTAACCTGTTTTAATTCTTTGAACAGGGTTTTAGCAGCCTTGAGATGATTAACCGCATGCCCTTCGTTGATCATGAAAACCAGTTGTTCGCCAGAGACTTTGGCCTTGGCCAGGGTTTCGGAAATCCATTGTGCCAGGCTTGTATCGAGTACCGAATCGGCGCTGAGCGGGAGGAAAAATTCAATTTTCCGTGACTTTTTCCGGGTTTCACTTATTTTTTTGATCGCGTGTAATATCATCCAGCGGTCGAGCGCTTTTGCGGTACCGGTTTGTTCGGCAGCCCTCATGTAGTCCTCGCGGTACAGCACTTCCCCCGCTTCAGTAGTGAGTTCGAGGCTCGAGATGTAGCGTTCACCTCCCTCGGCCTTGATGCTGACAATCGGCTGATACAGCCCCTTAATACGGTTTTTGGCGAGCGCTTCCTTGATCACATCAACGGTTATTCCATCCTCTTCTTCCTGGGTCATTTCACCTTCTTTTGGAATATAAGTGCTTGCGCTATTGCCGCCAGTTGCCTGCACTTCGTCGCAGGTTTTTTCAACACGAGTGATAATATCGTTCGCATTGTCGGGAGAATTCTCATCGAGGAAGCACACTGCGACACTACAGGTCGCGCTCACCGACTGATCGCCTATTTCGAAAATGCGTTTCTCCACAAGTACCGGAATCTCTGCGGCAAATTCTTCAATCTTGTTACGGTTTTTAATCGCTCCGACGATCACATAAGAGTGGGCTCCAAATCGTGCCAGGGTCTGTCCCTCTATCACATTCTTTTCTAAAATTTTCGCGATATCCCCAATCAGGATATCGCAACCCGAAATACCTATCAGGTCTCGCACCGACTGGAAATCGTCTATCGAAATGTAGATTAAGGCACACTGGTGGATGCCTTTTACCGCCTGGGTGATAGCGCTCTTCAGTTGATCTAAAAAGTATTGGCGATTATACAGTCCGGTAATCATGTCGTGTTGATGCAGGAAGTTGATTTGCTTTTCCAGTTCCGAAGTATCGGCGCTGGAGCGGATCAGAATTTGCGTGCAGGGTTCGCCGTCATAACTGGCTTTGGAAAATTCCAGGGTAGCGTTCAAATGTTCTCCGCTGCTGTGCAGCAGATTCAATGTGAGTTCGTTGCTTTTGTTCTTGTTTTGACCCAGATCACGCAGGAAATTTTTCAGTTCGTTCTGTTGAGTGGGGTCTACCATATCGATGATCGGTGTGCCTTCCAGTTCATCAAAATCGGCCTTGCCAAACATTTCCATGTACACCTCGTTGGCGAAAATGTGCATACCCTCATGAACATAGGCGACAGCATCCTTGGAATTAGCAAGCAGCGCCTGACACCGTTTTTCGCTTTCCTGAAAATTGAGTTCAAGCCGCATTGCTTTTCGCCATAAGCCCAGGTAGTAAGCCTCTCGCTTGATCGCCAGAATCAGGTGTTCCAGGTTGTCCGACGAAACTACATCCTGCGCTCCTGCGGAAATTGACTGTACAATGAGTTCCTGTGTCGGTTTCTTTGCCCTCGATATCAGCGCCACGTGATGCCCACATTCGCGAACCAGTTCGTGCGCCTGCTTTAAGCTAAAATCGGAAAGGTCGTTTGAAAACAAAACCAGGTCAAGCGTTTTATTGGCCAGGATATCGCTCATAGTTTCGCTATCGTCGGCGAACTCAGCGCGCACCTGCATACCGGCGGCGCGCAACGAACTGGTAATTTTTTCAGCCTCGTGTACGCCCTCGTCGACGATGAGCAGGCGAATCAGCTTTTCTGTTTCTGAATCCATATATGTGTATCGATTTTCAAGCGCTTTATCATAACTTAATTTATCTTCCTGTACTGAGCTTTTGCCGGATCTCATTTATAATAAGGCCTCGGTTAGAATTTTCTTTTTATAGGTAGATGTGTGTCACGTCAACAGGGAATCCGCTATCATGACGCTTTTTTGAGCGCAGGCCATGGCAAGTTATAGCACCAATGAGTTTCGTAGTGGATTAAAGCTTTTGATCGATGGGGATCCTTGCGCCATTATCGAGAACGAATTTGTCAAACCGGGTAAGGGGCAGGCTTTTAACCGCGTAAAAATTCGCAACCTGAAAACCGGCCGGGTTCTGGACAGGACCTTTAAATCGGGAGAGACGGTGGAAGGCGCTGATGTTGTCGATATCAATATGCAGTACCTCTACAGCGATGGTGAGTTCTGGCATTTCATGGTTCCCGATACCTACGAACAACATGCTGCCGATGCCAACGCGGTCGGCGAGGCTTATCTATGGCTCAAAGGGCAAGATATGTGCGAAGTCACGCTCTACAATGGAAGCCCTATCGGCGTGACACCACCTAATTTTGTCGAACTCGAAATAACCGATACGGATCCCGGGCTTAAAGGTGATACCGCGCAGGGAGGAACGAAACCAGCCACACTCGAGACCGGCGCGGTGGTGAAGCTGCCATTATTCCTGGAAATTGGCGAGCTGGTAAAGGTCGACACGCGATCCGGTGAATATATGTCGCGTGTGAAAAAGTAATAGCATGGACTGGCGGCCCTCCGCCTCGTTGGAGATCATCCGAACGCGAACTCGAATCTATCAAAAAATTCGAACCTTTTTTGAGGCGCGCGATTTTCTCGAAGTGGATACGCCACTATTATCCGCCGCGACAAATACCGATCCGAATATTGAGTCGATAGCAGTATCGAGTCACGGCCAGGCGCTTTATCTGCAAACCTCTCCCGAGTTCGCGATGAAACGCCTGCTCGCGGCCGGCAGTGGATCGATCTATCAAATTTGCCACGCATTCCGGGCGGGCGAACAGGGACGCTTACATCGTGCTGAATTTACTCTGCTCGAATGGTATCGGACTGGATATGATTATCAGCGCCTGATGGATGAGGTTGAGCAGTTGATCGATTGCCTCAGTGATCGGAAAAATAACTTCCAGCGTATTCGCTACCGGGACCTGTTGCTGCAGAAAGCCGGTATCGATATCGCCAGTATAGAATTACCCGAACTTCACGCCCGCTGCGATGAGCTGTTGCCTGGCGCCGATGCGAGTTCACTCGGCTTCGATCAATGTCTCGATCTATTGATCGCTTTGGTAATAGCGCCCGCAATGCGGGGCTACCTGTTCGTATACGATTATCCGCTGTCGCAGGCTTCGCTGGCGCGAGCGAGCGAGCGCGACCCCAATATTGTCGAGCGTTTCGAATTGTTTCACGATGGGCTGGAGCTGGCAAACGGCTTTTCGGAGTTAACCGATGCGAAATTACAAAGAGAGCGCTTCGAGGCAGATAACCAGAAGCGAGAGGCCAGTGCATTACCTCTATACCCGATCGACCAGCAACTGCTCGCGGCGCTTGAAAGTGGATTACCCGAGTGCGCGGGTATCGCACTCGGCCTCGATCGATTATTGATGGTGTTGCTGGGTTTGGACTCAATCGACCAGGTAATGAGTTTTAGCCATTAGCCTGAGGCGTCGGCTGTATTTTTCAGCTTCGGAAAATGACCGATTAGTTCACCCATCTTGAGAGCCTGCCCGGCGCGAATCTTTTTTAACCACTCTACCTTGCCGGCGGTGAGCAATATGACGGTTGACCCCATGTTGAAGCGACCCATTTCATCGCCTTTGGAGTAGCGTTTCGTGGTATGCGAGTAATCGTGGTCAGTGATGGTTTTCCCTTTTGGCGGCGTGACCAGTCCGCTCCACACGGTTTCGATCGCGGCGACATTGATCGCGCCGACCAGCACCATTGCCATTGCGCCCGCGCCGGTTGCAAACAGGCAAACCACACGTTCGTTGCGCGCAAATATTCTCGGAATTCTTTCCACCGTCCAGGGTGCAACGCTGAACAGGCGCCCCGGCACATGGATCATTTTTTTTAATTGCGCATCGAGCGGGAAATGGACACGATGGTAATTATGCGGGGCCAGATAAATCGTTGCAAAGCGGCCATTGTTGAAAAAAGACGCTAAAGTTTTATCGCCGCCAAGTAAATCGAAGATGCTATAGTGGTGCCCCTTGGCCTGAAATATTTGGCCATGTTCGATTTTACCGGCCTCGGATACGGTGCCATCGACCGGGCTCGCCAGCATGTTTTTCCCCGCGATTACCGGGCGTACATTGCTCTCCAGGTCACGCGTAAAAAAATCGTTAAAGGTTTTGTATACCTTGATATTTTCATAAGCCGCTTCTCTCATATCAACCTTATATCGGTTAATAAACCAGCGGATCATCGGTTGTACAAATGGACCTCGCAGGCGGGTAATAAAAAAAACCAGCCTTGAAATTAAATGATGAGGCAGGGCCAAAATCAGCCCGATCTTGAATTTTTCCTGTTTACTCAGCTCAATCTGGTCATTCATGGCTACTTCCTTAGCTTCACTGGTACGATCATATTGGACCCATGGTCAAAAATAAGCGTGGCTGCCACCTGGTTCCCTGATGATAAAACCGCTAACGGGTTTATCTTCAGCGTAGGTCACCTGTTTATACTAATCGAAACAACAATCGACTGACTGCTTGCTCAT
>JBGMRM010000040.1:0-9139 GCA_048061415.1 Gammaproteobacteria bacterium
CCAGAATCATGCCATTGGGCATATGAAAGTTTCTGCGGAACCTGCGCAGCAGATCCGGTGGCATACCGAGCTTATCGATATCCAGGGCGCCGGCGGTCTGGTCGAGCAGGCGCATTACCACCGATTCGCCGTATTGCACCGGCATGGTCGAGAGCCGTACATCGATATCGCGCTTGTTGACTATCATGCTGAATCGACCATCCTGCGGCAGTCGCTTTTCCGAGATATTCAGGCTCGCCATCAATTTGAGGCGCACCACTACCGCCGGCGCGATCTGCGTTTCTTTCATCACCTGTTCGTGCAGCACGCCATTGACTCGCTGGCGAACGCGAATCACGTGCTGATCGGGCTCTATATGAATGTCCGAAGCACTGACCTGCACCGCGTCTTCAAAAATTGACTGCAGCAATTTCGCCACCGGTGCGTCGGTCATCCCGGTCTGTAAAAGATCGTCGAGATTGACTGCGCTGTCCGACAGGTCCTGCCCGAGTTCCTCCGCAAGCGCACTGATCTCCTCGGTGCGGCGATAGACCATGTCGAAATTGACCAGTAGCGCAGCCTCGCGCACGATCGCCTGGCTCACCGGCTTGCTTAACTTATCCTGTATCTCGTCGAGCGCGTATATATCGGTGGGATCGGCCATTCCGACCAGGTAATCGCTACCGCGATCCTCCAGTACGATCGCCCTGTAGCGGCGCGCTACGGTCTCCGGCAATAACTTTGCAACCTCGTCGCTATAGTTGTAATTATTCAGGTCGATGAGTGGAATACCGAGTTGCCCGGACAATAGATTGAGCAGGCTGTCTTCGTCGATCATACCGAGTTCGATCAGTGTGCCGCCCAGTTTCCGCCCCAGTTTTTTCTGTTCGGTCAATGCCAGTTGTAACTGGTCCTCGGTGATCAGATTTTTTTCGACCAGCAGGTCGCCGAGGCGAATTTTCTTGGCGAATGCCATCAGTCGACTACCGCGTCCAGTTGTTTAATTTTATCAGCCACGAAGGCCTGCAAGCGGGTATTTAGCCGGCCGATTTTGGCCGCCATCCTGTAGGAACGCAGGGCGCCTTTAAGTTGCGCGGTCTGCTCCTGCGAAATTCCCAGACCGATCCAGTTTTTTGCCTGGCGTGCGTCTATATTCAGGGACTGCTGGTAATAAACCAGCGCCTGCCGGGGTTGATCGATTCGCTGGTAACTCGCCGCGATTAACGCCAGTTGAGTGGCATTGGCGTCTTTTTCCGCACCCAGTAATTCGATCACTTCAGCATAGCCCCTGAGTTGAAATAGCGACCTGGCGTACTCGGTTTTAAACAACGCCTGTTGCGGATAGCGGGCGATCGATTCGCGCACCAGCGCGGAGAAACGCGCGGCCTGCCGGCGCTGGAGATAAATGCTCAGCAATGAAGTTCGCGCGGCCAGGTCCTCGGGCCCATCGATTAGCTTCTGCAACAGTGTTTGGGCTTCGTCCCAGCGACGGTTATTGATGTACACCCGGGCTTTTTGCAATAGCTCGCTCTCACTGAGCTTTTCCTGCGATGATTTGATTTCGAGCTTTACCACTTTAGGTTCGGCCACTGTTTCAGTCGGCGCTTCCGGTTTCTGCCCGGCTTCGGTTTCGACGACCCCGGTTACCCCGGTATCGATCTTCGGAATTTCGACGGGCACTACAGTAGCGGCTTCGGCCTGCATGGCGATTTCAACCGGGCGGACCATTTTCTTCAATTTGATCGACCAGATTCGATTTCCACCTTCCGACATCTGCCGCGTTTCCACCAGCACGTCGGTGGCAGTACGAAAGCTGACGTCCACGCCTTCGTCATTTTCCAGCAGTTCTAAATGTTCGATCCAGCGGTTTTGCCGGATAATGGGCGCTACGATTTCACTCCTAATGTTTCTGAGACGGTAGACGAAACTGTTTTCGGTGCGTTCTTTCAGGTAGGAAATAACTTTTTCGCGTAGCGTAAATTCCAGGCTCATGTCGTCGGTCGACTCCCGGATTTGCAAATCGATTATTTGATTGGCTGGTAATACAGGCTCGACGGGCGCTGGAACTGGAGGCTCGATCGGGGCAGGGGCTATCGAAGCCGGTTCGGCCTGCTTATTCGGCTCGAGCCTTTCCTGTTGAAACAGGTAAAGACCGAACGACAGCCCGGCAAGCAACAAAATTGATAACAGGGCGAGGGCGTAAGAAACGCTCCGCTGTGGTTTTTGCGTTATCTGATTTTCGACCGAGGCGATTTCAATCGGCGTAAACTGACTGGACCGACTTTCCAGGTCTTTCAGTACATTGTTGATCACACTCATTAATTCTAACTCACCAATAACGCCGTCACTAACAACAGGCTTAGCAGGCCCCACTGAAACCGGTCGCTATTGGCATAACCAGCAGAGCGCACAGGTACACTGGCTTTACTATCCTGAACAGCCGACTGAATTTGCTTTTTCCGAATATAAAATTCTCCGCTAGCGTAGGACTGCATCATCGCCTTGTTGCACAGCACGTTGATGACGCGGGGAATACCCCGGCTCATTTTAAACAAAAGGTTTTCCGCGGCGCGATCGAACAGTTCGGGGCCGGCATAACCGGCAGAACGCATACGATGCCGTATATAGGCGCCGATCGCTGACTGGTTCAGGGGTTTAAGTTGATAAGCGTGCATGATGCGCTGCTGCAACTGCCGGATACTGCTTTGTTCGAGCAGGGAATCCAGCTCGGGCTGACCGAAGAGGATAATCTGCACCAGTTTTTTCTTCTCGGTTTCCAGATTGCTTAACAGCCGGATGGCCTCCAGACTCTGCTGTGGGAGCGATTGCGCTTCGTCCAGGATAATGACGGTATTTTTCGACTGACGCGCCGATTCGATCAGGTACTGATTGATGCAGGCAATATGGTTATCCTGTTCCAGCCTGTGTTCTATACCCATCTCTACCATCACCGCTTCGAGCAGGGTATTGCAGTTCATGTAGGGATTGGGGATATAAACCGTATTGTATTGCTCGTCCAGCGCGTCGAGCAGCTTGCGGCATAGCAGGGTTTTACCGGTACCGACTTCGCCGGTTACCTTGAGGAAACCATCGCCTGCCCTGATTGCGACCAGCAGCACATTGAGCGCCTCCTGATGGGTGAAACTCTGGTAAAAGAAATCCGTATCCGGTGTCAGGCTAAAAGGATTTTCTGTCAGGCCATAGTATTGTTCGTACATTAGTTACCTTCTGGGTTGAACCCGAATCCGCCCCGAAACTACGGTTTCAGGTTGTACTTTAATCGCTCGATTCTGTCTGCACTGTCCTTGATATAGTTTGACCAGGTTTTGTTCGCTTCCACCACTATTGGCCGTAGCAGGATGACCAGTTCACTGCGCGTGTTGACCTTTCTTTTTTGCTTGAATAAATTGCCAATGAAGGGAATCTTGCTCAGGCCCGGTACGCCCGCATCGTCGTTGCTGCTACTGTTTTGCATCAGCCCACCGATCACGACCACCTGGCCGCTCCTGGCTCTTACCACCGAGTCGGACTCGCGCACGGTACTAAACGCCAACGGTAACTGCTGGGTTTGCCCCCCGACGGTAATTTCCTTGATTTGATCGGTGACTTCGCTGACGCTCGGGTGAATGTGCAAAATGACATCGCCGTCCGCGCTGATTTGCGGCGTCACATCGAGTGCAATACCGGAAAAAAACGGTGTCAGGGTAATATCCGGCGTGGTCGTAGTAGTTAAAGTGCTCGCGGATGTGCTGGAGGATACGTCGGTGACGAAAAACTCATCTGAGCCTACCTTGATCACGGCCTTTTGATTGTTGACCGTAGAAATGCGCGGACTGGAGAGTACCTGTACTTCACCCTGGGTATTCAACAGGCGTATCAGGGCTGCAAAGTCAGTCTATGCGCCACCCACGGCAAACAGATTGGTAAAGGCATTATCATTAGCCGAGAGCACGGCCGACACATCCAGGTTGCCGGTGTTATCAAAGATTGTAGCACTGCCATCGATGATACCGGCGGTGCCGGCCACCGCCCTGCCGCTGGATGATAATGCCACCCAGTCTATGCCCGATTGAAAACTGTCGCTCAATTTCACTTCTATAATCTTGGTTTCCAGAATAACCTGTCGCTGTAAACTATCCTGCGCACTATCCAGATAGGCTTCGACATCACGCAACTCGCCTGGCATAGCACGTACGATCACAAGCCCGGCGTTGCGATCCACGACTACCGACCGCCCCTCGCTCTGGCCGATGATTGCAGTGACTGTCTGGCGTAATTCGGCCCAGAAATCTGACTGAATCGTTGTGTTGATACTGCTCGACTGGGTCGCATGTGCTGCATCTGACGACGAGTCGCTATCGTCGCTACCACCGCTTGCGATCTGTCCGGAGCTAACCGACATCGTCGATACCCCGCTACGACTGACATTCAGATAATTGACTGGAAATATGCGCGACTGGATTCGTGCTGGCAACACTATGTAACCCGTGCCCGTTTGCTTGTATTCGTAGCCATAGACTTCGCGTGTCAGACTCAGCACCTCGGCAACCGTGACATTTTTGAGATCCAGCGATAATTCACCCTGTACGCTCGGATGAACCACCATGTTGATATCGGTCTCTTTCACCAGGCTCATAAAAAACAGTTTGGCCGGCGCGTTAGACACCGAAATATCGAAAGCGCTCTCCTGTTTAATATCTTCATTCAGTCCGGGAATGCTGACCCCACTCCCGGGTAGCAAATCGTCGAGGATTTCACTCGAAGGGACTTGCGCTTCTGGAATTTTGACCTGGCTGGCTTCGGCCATCGCGTCGCTAATACTCTGTTGGGTCTGGCGGGCGCTGTCGACGCCGGATTTTGTCGCGCAGGAGGTCAATAAAAACAGGGTAAATATCAGTAAGAAACGAGTCTTGATCATAGTTTTCTCTCGACTTTTATCTTCTTAATCGCGATCAATTCGTCGTTCAGGAGAAGGACGATGACTTTTCCTTTTTTCATCAGTCGAACACTGTCTTTATTGATTTTGATCAATTTGGCGTTGCGGATCGCGTCACCCACTCTAAGCGTTTGATCGTCGATAATGGCAATCTTGCGCTCAGGCGAGTACAGGATCGACGTCAATTGCATCGCTTTCGCTGCCGGCTTTTTAGCCACAATTGTTTTTTTAACGCCCCTGTTAGCATTTTTCCATTTGGCCTGCCGAAATTTCTGCAACGCAAAAGCCGGCGGCTCCATAGGATCCCTGATCTCCGCCCCCTGAGCCATACCAACCTGCAAGGTAAATAATGTCAGAATAACTCCCAAGGATGAAATGTAGAGTGCCCTTAAAAATAGTGATTTTTTTGCCAGGGCAAGGAAGTTCCGCGCGGAGAACCGCAGTGTATATGCAATACATGAGGATCGACCGGGCTGGCGCACCAGCACGGAACTGACGCAGACCTGGCTAAAAAAGCGCATTTTTAAGGGTACTCTAAACACCGACCCACTCCTTTTTGGTGCTGAGCGTCGATATCACCACCCGCACCGTAACCTGCGGATATTCCTGGCTGATAATTTCGATATCATCCCAGATTAATTTCCAGTCCAGGGCTTCAAGCGTCTGGATATATTTCAGGATATCAGTATATTTCCCGGAAAACCTGACTTCAAGCACATGCCTGTATATGCCCGTTTCTTCCTGCTGCTGTTCGGTTAAAGTAATAGCAGGTTTCACTTCGCGCCTTTTCAAACTCAGTAATTTGAGATTCGATTTTCTGTAAATCAGCTCGGTCATCAACTGAAGCATCTGTTCCGGATCGATCAACTCGATCGTCTTCAGGCGTAAGCGCTCCTGTACGTCTTCGAGTTCGCGCCTGAGTTGCGCCAGCTTAAGGTCTTTTTCCAGATTGACTCCGGCGGCAATCCGGACTCGGATATCCCTGATTGCGGCACGAGTCATTTCGACTTCGCTACTAAGCCGGCTGTTTTCCCGGGCCAGGCTGCTGTTCTGATCCATAACGGGGCTGGCGTATAGTTGCCACCAGCCAAACCCGATCGCAACCAGCACAGTGAAGCAAATCAGAACCCGCTCCCGCAGGCTCAACGCGTTATACTTCTCCGCACCTGGTTTGAACGGGTTATTCATCGAGCGTCTCGCTGGTGGCAATTTCGAAATCGACCTTCCAGGCGCTTGCCTCATCCCGATCGATCTGGAATATTTGAAAGCGGTTACCCTGAAAAATCGACTCTTCGCTAAAACGGCTGAAGTACTCGGGTATCAGGTCTGCGCTCAAAGCGCTACCGCGTAACCTGACATAGTTTTCACCGAGTACAATTTCATCCAGCCAGACATTGCCTACATGCAAGCTTGAAAGCGCTAACAGATAGCTGGAAAACCCCTGACCGGATCCGAACTGGTTCTCATCGACAAAACTCAACACTTTCTTGCGCGCGCTGATTTCTCTCGATATGCCGGCAATTTCCTGGTCGGCACGACTATCTGCTAATAGCCGGGTCAATTCGGCATTGGCTGCATTGAGTTCTGCAATAATCATTTCCTGGCTGGCTTTGACTGTGAGATTTTGCTGGCGGGCCTGGTCCAGTTCAATTTGAAGTAGCGAAGACCATATCCCCGCACCCACCAGCAGGAATACCAACAGGCCGCCAGACTGTTTGGCGGAAAGCAGCAGTTTCTTTTCCTGGAAACGCTCCTGATACAGGTTAATCTGCTGAGTAATCATCGCTGTACTCCGCGCAACGCAGCACAGTAGGCATGGAAGCAATGCGTATCTAGAATATCCTCGTCGCCTGTTTTACCGCCTTCGCCGGGCGTGACAAAATCGATATCAAAACTGGTAAAGTTTTGCAGATACATTGCCATTTTTTCAGTCGCCGGTAAGCGCGGGAAAATCGACATATTGGTTACTGAGCCGATGCCGAAATAGCTTTCGAAGTAATCCATCGAGCGTTGAATTTCGAGTAGCAGTGCATCGTATGCGCTTTCATCCTCACTACCGGCCAGTTTTAACTGATTCATGCCAATTTTAAAATCACGCGAGACATACAGGTCGGTATCGTGAAAGATACTCAGCACTCCGCTTTGTTCGTCCATCGAAAGTATCGCCTGGGTGCGCTCGGTGCCCTGATGAATACAGGGCAGGTTTTTGCTCACCAAATCGTGAATGTCGATTGCCGCGAGCGTCATCCCGGTCGACTTGATACTGTCTACGTAAGACGCGACTGCAGATTCGTGTGCGCAGACGACGCTGATCTGCTGATTGTTGTTTTTGTTCGAAGCAGGTAAGGGGTAACTGTCGACTACGGTCGAAGCCACTTCGTAGTTAATTAAATCCTTGATGCGCCAGGTGAGCGCGGAAGTCAATTCGGCTTCTTCCACATTGGGTTTATCGATCTGGTAAACATCATAGTCGTCGCTCGCGATCAGGCATACGCAGCCGGACTTTTGCAGGTTATTTTTACGCACCCAGCCCTGTAGCGCCTGAACCTGGGCTGCCTGCCCAACCGCGGGTAAATACCCGCTACGCAATATTTTACCGGGCGTTCGCTTACCCGTACGGACCTGAGCCACGGCAACGCCTGCGGGTAAAAACTCTACCCCTATCTGCGTATCTTTTTTCGCCGGTGTAAACAGGCTCACATTAACCTCGTTCGTGATTGTTGATAGTTTGTTGTTATTATTTCGTCTATGACTGGCATTTATCTATTCTAGAGTTTCCTTAAGAAAATCGTCATAACTTATTGTCACTATTACAAATTTTAACCTATAGTTGGCTTATTTCAAGTAATTGAGAAGAATTTATTCAAATATGTTCCATATTGTCCTTTTTGAGCCCGAGATACCCCCCAATACCGGTAATATCATTCGGCTCGCGGCCAATACCGGGTGCCGCTTACACATTATCGAACCGATGGGTTTTCAACTGGAGGATAAGTTGCTTCGAAGAGCCGGTCTCGATTACCGGGAATGGACGGACATCGCTTGCTACAGGTCGTTTGAAGATTTCAAAAAAACCTGTGATTTCAATCATTTATATGCTTTTACTACCAAAGCTGAACGAGTCTATGCAAATGCCCTGTTTGAACCGTGGGATGCTTTACTCTTTGGCCCGGAAACCCGGGGATTACCAGCGGTAATTCTCAATTCACTAGAGGGTGACAGTAAACTGCGAATCCCAATGGTAGCGGATTCAAGAAGTTTGAACCTGTCGAATACCGTTTCTATCGCGGTATATGAGGCCTGGCGACAACAGAAGCACCGGGGCCGGGCCTGACCCCGATTAATGACCCCAATTGAGTTCGGGGCCCTGGGGTCGACTTTCAAGATCGCCGACCGCATCCAGCGGCTTCTTGCCCTCGTAAAGCACCTGGTAGACCTGCTCCATGATCGGTAATTCCAGTTTCAGCTCGAACGCCATGCGGTGAATTGCGGTTGCAGCACGTAGCCCTTCGACCGTCTGACCGACTTCTATTTCCGCCTGTTGAACCGACATTCCACGCCCAATCGCCAGACCAAATCGCCGATTTCGACTCTGGTCATCGGTACAGGTCAATATCAGGTCGCCGAGGCCGGCCAGACCCATCAGGGTTTCCTGCCGGGCGCCGAGGCGCCGACCCAGCCGCATTTCTTCGGACAGGCCTCGTGTCATCAATGCCGCACGGGTATTGGCGCCGAATCCCAGTCCGTCGGCAGCACCGACGGCTATCGCAAGTATATTCTTCAATGCGCCGCCAAGCTCTACACCCACTACATCGTCCGATGTATAGCACCGAAACCGATTACCGTGTAACAAATCGGCGAAATACCTCGTAGAAGACTCGTCGTCACCCGCGCAGGTGATCGCCGCTGGCAGGCCGGTGGCTACCTCGCTGGCAAAGGTGGGGCCCGATACCACACCGTAATGATGACCGGGCAATTCCTCACAAAATACTTCGTGCAGTAGCTTGCCCGATTCGACTTCGAAACCCTTGCTCGCCCAAAACACGCTGACATCCGGACCGAGTTGGGTTTTTAGCGATTGCAGTAAGCCTCGAAATGCCTTGCTCGGAATCGCGATCAGTACTACTTGTGCATTTCGTAAACAGTTTTCTATCGAGGCATCAGGCCTGATATTTTGGCTTAACTCTATGCTCCGCAGCACGCGGCTTATTACGCAGGTACTCG
>JBGMRM010000041.1:0-9082 GCA_048061415.1 Gammaproteobacteria bacterium
TCTTTATTTGAAGATGACGATGTCTCTGGCGGAAATACATTAGGTGACGCGGGTTCGGCCTATATTTATGAGCGCGATGGCAGCGGCAATTGGGCAGAAGCCCAAAAATTAGTTGCTTCGGACCGTGGGGCAAATGACCTGTTTGGCGTGTAATACCACTTCGAAGCCACCACCGATTGAAAGGCCCACCGGCGCCGCGACGACCGGGAACGGGGCATTCGCCATGCGTTGCACGGTTTGCTGGAAGTCGATTAGAAATCGGTCGAGGCCCTCCATATCTTCGTGGTGGAAGAATTCGCGCACCGCCTGCAGGTTTACGCCGCAGGAAAAATGCTGCGCATCGTTGTGCACGATCAAGCCACGCATAGCGCCGCTTTCGACCTGGTCGATCGCATCGGCGAGGATCGCCATCGAGTCGGCGTCGAGCGCGTTCGCCTTGCTGTGAAATTCCACCAGTGCGATGCCGTCGAGATCGTACCAACTGGCGACCGCGCAGGTATTTCGTGGTTTGAGGGTCTGTTTTTTCTCGTTAAAGCGAATAATGGCTTCGGAGCGTTTTATGCTTAGCCAGCGACCGCCGCTCAGCCGCGATTGCAACTGGCCATCGTGTACCCGGTAAAAGCCCGAGCCCGAGGCTTCTGCGAGGAAAGCCGGAACCGGTAGTTGGTCGCCCCTGAGTCTATCGATCAAATAATCGGCGCCCATTTCGTCGATCAATTCGAACGGACCCCTGACCCAGTTGTAACCGAGTTTCATCGCGTCGTCGATCGCGAGCGGGTCGTCACCGACCTCGGGGATTAGCGATGCGGCGTAACTCAACGTCCGCGACAGTACGCGCCAGGCGAATTGCCCGTAGAGGCCTTCGTCGTCGAGCAGGTGTTTGATACCCTGCTGTTCCGCTTTTTCCGCCACGGGGAGATTGAGGCGAGGTGCCGGCCCGTAAGCGGCGTCGTTTAAATTCAGTACTTCCCGGCCGCCCCGATCGGAGTTCCGGTAAAATCCCTGCCCCTGTTTATTACCGGTCTGACCCCTTTCGATCATACGCCTCATCAGCGGAACAGGTGCCGCTTCTGCGTGAAAGGCATCATCGCCGGGCAGGATATTCACCAGGCTCTGCACCACGTCGGACATCAGGTCGATGCCGATCAGGTCGTATAAACCAAATACGCCGGTTTTTGGAATCCCCATCGGCCGGCCGAATAGCGCGTCGGCTTCGAGTGGCTTCAGGCCAAGATCAAACGCCGCATGCAGCGCGCACTGAATCGCGAAAACACCGACACGATTGCCCAGGAACCCCGGGGTATCGAGACAGTGCACCACACCCTTACCGAGTTGCTGTTCGCAAAAGTCTGCCAGTACCTCTATCACCGCCGCGTCGGTATCTTCGCCGCGAACCAGTTCGAGCAGGCGCATGAAGCGCACCGGATTGAAAAAATGGGTGATCGCGAAACGTTTGCGAAATACCTCGGGCATATCTTCGACTAGTAATCGAATCGGGATAGTCGAAGTGTTCGAAGTGATGATGGTTTGCGTGTGGCATACCTCGTCGAGGCGCTGATACAACGCCTTTTTGATATCGAGTCGCTCGACCACGGCTTCGGCTACCCAGTCGCAGTCGGCGAGCTGGTCGAAATCGTCGCGCGTGTTACCGAGATGAATGAAGGATTCCACCGCTTCGCTCATCAGCCCCGGCTGACCAGGGTCGCGCAGACGTTCCAACCCACGTTCGGCCAGCGCGTTGGGCCTGCCATCCCCGGGTAGATCCAGCAACCAGACCTCGACCCCGGCATTGGCAACCTGACCCGCGATACCGGCGCCCATGGTGCCGGCGCCGATTACCGCAACTTTTTTTATTTCCATGCCTGTCGGTTACTCCTTCGATGCGGCAATCGATTCGCGTAACTGGTGCAATACCCGACTCGGGGCTTCTATCGGCAGCATGTGGCCGTAGCCTTCTATCACCACGTATGAGGCACGCAGGTTTTCGGCCAGTTGCTTGCCCGCCCTGACAGGGGTCAAACGATCCTGGCCTGCGAGGATTAAATGCGATGGGATATCGAGCTTGCTGGCCACTGCTTCGCCGTCGCTATAGTTGGCGCAGGCCTGAAGATCGATGGCCAGCGGGTTTTGCGACATAATCTGACGCCCGATTGCAATCGGTTGCATACCAGGCACGGCGCTCATGCCCAGATGCGAGCGATTTCCGAAACCCCATTCCAGTAGCATTTCCGCCGCCTGTCCGGCAGATTTTAGTGCGGCTTCGATCAGTTCAGGGTTGACAGGGATAGCGCCTGCGGTACCGACACCGGTCAGTGTGCTGAGCTTTTTCGGCGCCTGCCGGGCCAGTTCGAGAACATCCAGGAAACCCTGTGAATGGCCGACCGCGTGCACTATTTTAACCCCGGCTGCCTCTATAAATTCAGACAGCCATGCGCCCATCTCTTCGATACTTTCGAGTGGCTCACCTGCCGACAGGCTGTGGCCCGGCAAATCGGGCGCCAGAACCGAAAAGCCATTGTAGGCGAACCAGCGCGTTTGCAACGCCCAACTGCGATGGTCGAGCCCACTGCCATGAACGAATAAAACCGTTTCCAGGCCGTTATCGAATGCCTTGCCGCCGGTTGCCGCATAGGTTTTATTGCCCCTGACCCGAACTTCCATTATTGCTCGCCTGCAACCCGTTTGGCAGCCCTGAGGCCGCGTGCAAAATCTGCCTTGATGTCGACGATATCTTCGATGCCGACCGAAACTCGGATCATATCTTCGCTGATGCCGGCTGCGGCCATGTCTTCCGCCGACAGGCGAGAATGGGTGGTGGTTCCGGGATGCAGCACCAGTGTGCGTGAGTCGCCGACATTGGCCAGGTTAGAGGCGAGCAGCACCGAGTCGATGAATGCGGCACCACCCGCGCGTCCCCCAACTACCCCAAAGCACAAAATCGAACCCGCCCCGTCTGGAAACAGTCTTCGTGCGATGTCCTGGGTCGGGTTGCTATCCATATCCGGGTGGTTGACCCAGCTGACGTCTTCCTGCGATTGTAGCCATTCGACCAGGGCTTTGGCGTTTTCGACATGCTTTTTCATGCGCATGCCCAGTGTTTCCAGGCCCTGTAAGATCAGGAAGGCGCTGTGGGGGCTTAAAGCCGCGCCAACGTCGCGCATCGACTCGGCGCGAATCTTCATTGCCAGCGCGGCAGGGCCGAATTCATCCCAGAACCTGATACCGTGGAACGGCGCGTAAGGTTCGGTCAGTTCGGGGAAACGACCGCTCGCCTCCCAGTCGAAATTGCCCCCATCGACGATTACGCCACCGACTGCAAGCCCATGGCCGCCGATCCACTTGGTGATCGAGTGCACCACGATATTGGCCCCGTGGTCGATCGGGCGGCACAGGCTCGGGGTCGCGAAGGTCGCGTCTACCACGACCGGGATGCCGGATTCACCCGCGACCCGGCAGATTAGGGGAATATCGGATACCTCCAGCCCCGGGTTGCCAATGGATTCGCAAAATACCAACCTGGTATTTGGCTGGATAGCATCGCGCAGCGCCGCTTCGTCGTTGATTGGAACGAAGCTACAGTCGATACCGAGGCGGTTAATCGTGTGACGCAGCAGGGTTGCGGTAGAGCCGTAAATCTGGGTCGCGGAAATGATATGGTCGCCGGCAGAACACAGGGTGATAAAAGTGGTGAACTCGGCACTCATACCCGAAGCGGTACAAATCGCTCCGGTTCCCCCTTCGAGCGCGGCGATACGCTGCTCGAGCGTGGCGACGGTCGGATTGGTGATGCGGCTGTAGATATGCCCACCCTGTTCGACATTGAACAGGGATGAACCGGCACTGACGCTTTCGAAAACGTAAGACGTGGTTTGATAAATCGGTACCGCGCGCGATCCGTGATCGCTTTCCGGCACGTAACCGCTGTGCAATGCGATGGTATCGGGCTTGAGATAAGACGATCGGCTCATGGTTTTATCCTGTTGCAGCGTTTAAGACTTCGGTGGCGAAGGGCAGGTCGGTTATCCGGGCAGGCAGACCCATGACTTCAACTTCTGAATGATTCGTCAGATAGTCGCGCTTCATCATTGCAAATGCCAGATGTTTGCGGAAACGAGGCGACCAGACCTGCGATGTTATTTCGGCGATGACCCGGTTCTCGATTTCGATGCTATAAGCATCGAATTCCATCGGCTGGTCGAATGTCAGGCCTACCAGTTGTCGTTCCTGTTTGCCGGCGATTGCTCGCAGAACCGGCAGACTCAGGGCTTCGATATCGGCGTCGAGGTCGATGTAGGTATCGAGACCGCACTCGAAGGGGTTGTGTTCATCGGTTACATCGTTACCGTACGAAATTAGTCCGCTTTCCACGCGTTCGATTAGATTGGGACAACCGGGTCCGACGTTCAGGTCCTGGCCCATGTCGAATAATTCATCCCACAGTGGTTCTGCCAGGCTCGCATCATTCAGGTAGATTTCGAAACCACCCTGCTTGCTGTATCCAGATCGCGCAACCATCATTTCCCTACCCCTGAATCCCAGTATTTTGGAGCGGAAGAAGCGAATACTACGCACTTCATCACCGAAAACTCTACTCACCAGTTCCTCTGCTTTGGGACCCTGTACCGCGAGGGGCCAGATCTCGGCCTCTGCGATTTGAACGTCCAGGCCGTAACCACTGGCAAGTCCCCCGCACCAAAGTTTGATATCGCTATCCGCGATAGATAGCCACCAGTGATCATCGTCCAGTTTTATTAAAATCGGGTCGTTGAGCACACCACCGTTTCTGGCGCATAGTGGGGCGTAGAGGCCCTGTCCCTGTTCCGCGCGCTTAATATCCCGTGGTGTCATCAATTGCACCAGCCGTTTGCTGTCGGGACCCCTGATTTCTATTTGACGTTCGCAGGATACATCCCAGACCTGCACGTGTTCGCAAAGATGCCAGTAGTCGGCTTCGAGTGAATCGAATACGGTTGGCAGTAACATGTGATTGTAAACCGTATAAGCTTTCACACCCGCTGCTTCTACCCGCCTGCTAAAAGGTGTCGGGCGGGTGCGTTTCGAAATGCTAAGAAACTTATCTTTCAATGATGGATCTCGTTTGATTGGGTTTACCGAGCCTACTGAGTAAAGCCTCGTGCGGGGTATAATTTCCGGCGATATACTAGTCTCAAACTAATTGTCTTACAAATTGATAATTTTACCCTACGAAGATATTAACTGATCGGTACCACAAGTACCTTGAACCGGATCGGCAGTTTGCCTTAGGCTAGGCTTTATGGCGTGCAAGCAATTTCCAGTAGAGTATATCGAATCCGAGTTGCGCCCCAGCAGGGATATGGTAGCCCGTGACTGACCTCGACCAGCTCGACGCCGACGATATCAGGAAACGCTTGCTATCTCAGCCTGATGCCACCTACGATGTACCACCGGAAATGCTACAGGGTCTGGCGCGCGAAGCGGCGGTGCTAATCCCATTCCTTCGAATCGATGAAGCCTGGCACATTCTGTATATCCGGCGAGCCCATTTCGAAGGGGACCGGCATAGTGGGCAGGTAGCCTTCGCCGGTGGTAAACGGGACGTGAAAGACGCCAGTCTCGAAGTGACCGCCTTACGCGAGGCTGAAGAAGAAGTAGGACTGTTACGCGACGACGTCACGCTGCTGGGCCGATTGAACCATCACCACACGATCAGCCAATTCCAGGTGACTCCCTATGTGGGAATCACCCGGTGGCCATACGCGCTGACACTCGACGAAGTCGAGGTAGCCCGCGCTTTTACCATGCCGCTGAGCTGGTTGGCCGACGAGTCTAATTACCGCATGGAGAGTCGCAGGCACCCGGATTCGAAACGCCCCTGGCCGATAATTTACTATGATTATTACGACGGTGAGCTACTATGGGGCGCCACAGCCAGGATGACGCTATCGCTGATAGAGGTGCTGAACACCGGATAAGTAGAAAATGCGAAAACTGGCCGAGCGATTAATTAATAGGTGTTCGCTTTGTTAACCGGTCGATCGAAAACGATTCTGAAAATTTTACTCCTGGTCTGCCTCGTTGTGCTCGGCAATCTCCTGGCTCGATGGTTTACCCAATGGCTTGATCTTGAAACCACACCTGCTAACGAGGCCATGTTGCGTAATATCATTATCGCCTCTATGATTGCTTACACTATTCTAATAGCCATTCCGTTTGTACCCGGAGTAGAAATAGGGCTGGCTGTGATAATGATCCTTGGCTCCAAAATAATAGCCCTGGTTTACCTGTGTACCCTGGCAGGACTCAGTTTCAGCTTCATGGTCGGTCGTTATATGCCGGAGCGCGCACTGATTAGCCTGTTACGAGGTATTCACCTCGACAAAGCCAGTAATTTGCTGGCCAGTCTCGAAGGTCTCGATTCACAGAGTCGATTAAAAACAATGCTGGAGAATTCTCCCCGGAAATTTCTTCCCGCATTACTCAAACACCGTTACATAGCACTAATGGTGGCCATCAATTTGCCGGGCAACACGGTGATTGGCGGGGGCGGCGGTATTTCGTTGATGGCCGGGTTATGCCGGTTATTCCATCCCCCGATATTTTTTCTGGCCATTGCTGTTGCAGTTTCGCCGGTACCCATCGCCTGGCTGGTGTTCGGGGAGAATTTTAGCGAATGGCTTTACTAAAACCGGCTAATGATATTTTTCAGTTGAAAAGTGTCCCGGCTCCCGACGACGGTGCTTGCGCAGATCGCGTGACTCGAGTAGCGCGCTGACCTCTCTGATCATGTCACCGCTGCCACACATCATTATGTGCGAATGTTCCGGGTTAATATCGACACCCGCTCTCTTCTCCAGTGATCCATTTTCAATGGCGGCCGGGATACGCATAGGCAGCGCGTCTGAAACCTGCTCGCGCGTAATGAGTGGAATGAAGCAAAATTGCGCTTCGTGTTTCCCTGCTATTTGGACGATCGAGTCGGCGTAGGCTAGCTCGTTTTTGCTGCGCACCGAATAGCACAGGATAATACGCTCGAAGCGTTGCCATGCTTCGTCTTCGTTGAGCATAGACAGAAATGGGCCGATCGCGGTCCCGGTTGCCATCATCCACAAATCCCTGGCATCGGGTATTTCGCTGACCGTGAGGAATCCCGCCGTATTGGGCGCCACCAGTAAATCGTCACCTTTTCGAAGCTGAAATAGTGGCGGGGTCAGGGGGCCTTCGGGAACGATATTGAAATAGATTTCCAGAGGGGATTCACCAGGCGAATTGACCAACGAATAGGGTCGAGCAACGATATCGCCGTCGATCTCGAGTCCGACTCGCACAAATTGCCCGGCCTTAAAGCCTTCCAGGGGCGCGTCGAATTTTAACGAAGTGAGTCGGTCGTTCCAGCGGTAGTTATCGACCACGGTGCCGTTAAGCCATTTGGCCATAGATTTTCTCTCGGTTAGGTTTGATATTAAGCTGCGTACTGACGCCAGCTATAGCTATTCGTGTTTTCCAGTCCAGCCAGGAAAAGAGAGTCGAAATCGGATACCACGGAATTCTTTACCGCCGGTAACGCCAGCAGTCGTTGTGACCAGGCTTTCACTTTAGGCATACTCGCAGCATCGATCACCGAAAAGCGATAGTTTGCGACGGCGTCGTGTGTAAACAACGGCGCGAAGGCAGTATCGGCCAGAGAAAATTGCTCACCATTAAACCACGGGCCTTCGCCCAGACGATTTTCCAGGCGGCGCAGTTGTGACACCAGGGTTTCGCGATATTTACCAAATTTTTCCTTATCGGGAGCGTTTTGCATCATATAGCTGTTACCCAGCATGTTAGAAGCAAACTCGATCCAGGCACGGTTTTTGGCTCGCTCCAGAGGGTCTTTTGGCTGTAATTCACCACCGGTAACTTCGTCGAGATATTCGTTGATCACCGCCGACTCGAATAGTACTTCCCCATCAACCTTGAGCACCGGAACCTTTTTTAACGGTGATAATTCCAGAAACCAGCCGGGTGGTTCAGAGAGGTCGATAAAAGTGACCGTATGTTCTACTTTTTTTTGACCCAGCGTGATCGCCGCGCGCTGCACGAAAGGACAGGTTTTAAAGCTGATTAATTCAAACGACATGATTTCGATTGCTGATCTGCAACATCAAATTGACAATACCGTTTAAGATAAGGGTCATGCTGGGTGATTACAACCCTTCAACGTTAAGGCTATTTTTAAGCAGTTGAGGTAAAGTCAAATGACTGGCATTTTCATGATAGCAAATAACCACCAGGTAACCATCTATGTCAAATTTTTCACTGGGTCTGGGAGAAGATCTGCAACAATATCTGCTTGAGGTTTCACTGCGTGAACCGGCCCTGTGCCGTCGATTACGCGAACAGACCATGGCGATGCCGGAAGGGATGATGTTAAGCTCACCCGAGCAGGTACAGTTGTTACTGCTACTGCTAAAGATGCTCAATGCCAAATCCGGCATCGAAGTAGGCACTTTTACCGGCTATACCAGTTTATTTCTGACAATGGAAATGCCGGGTTTGTCCCTGACCTGCTGTGATATCAGCGAGGAATTTACCGAAGTTGCGAGAGAATACTGGAAGGAGGGCGATGTCAGCACGCAAATCGATCTGTGTCTGGCGCCGGCCCTCGAAACTCTCGACGATCTTATCGCCAAAGGGCGACTAAACAGCTTCGATTTCGCATACATCGACGCGGACAAAACCGGGTATCGTGACTATGTTGAGCGCTGCATGGCTCTGGTTCGGCCTGGCGGTTTAATCGCGCTGGACAATACCCTGTGGGGTGGCTCTGTAGCAGACCCAAATAATCAAGACGACGATACAGTCGCTTTGCGCCATTTAAACAGCTGGTTGTATTCGCAGGAGCGCTTTAAATGCGATCTTTCGCTGGTACCGATTGGAGATGGTTTGACCCTGCTGCGTAAAATCTGAAATTATACTGCTGCAATCGATACCTGCTAGCAGCACGCCTGCCAGCGCCGATCCCGTATAAGTATAACAGACATAAAAAAGCCGCCCCTGGGGGCGGCAAATATAGGGTACATCATTAATACCTGCTAAATCTCAGAGCCTGTGAAAAGGT
>JBGMRM010000042.1:0-7562 GCA_048061415.1 Gammaproteobacteria bacterium
GAAACCCCGTAGGGTCGTTATTAACCCGGCGACAATATATATCGTATTCAGCCCTGCCCAAATTCGAGATGTAGCGTCGAATTTATTCGACCGTTTCGGTTATGCTATGATGCCACGATCGATAGAAACTGTTTTTAGGGAACCCGCATGCAAAAGGATCAACTTGCCAGCTTTCTTAGCCTTTTTCATTGCTACGGAATAGGCCGGGTTTCACTCATAGCCCTGGCCGAGCGTTTTTCTCCCGACCTGGGTCAAATTTTTCAGGCTAGCCGCAGCGAGCTCAAAGCCACCGGCCTCGTTAACAATCAGATCGATCAGGTCTTTAATCCCGACAAGTCAACGGTCGAACAGGATTTAGCCTGGGCCGAACAACCCGGCAACCGTCTCCTTTGCTTCGACGACGATGACTATCCACCCTTACTGAAAGAAATTACCGACTACCCTCCTCTGCTGTACTGCAGCGGTAACATCGAATTACTAAAAAACCCGCAGGTTGCAATCGTCGGGAGCCGGAATTGCACCCCGGGTGGCGCCCGCACAGCCAGGGATTTTGCCGCGACGCTCGCGCGCGCCGGATTAACCATTACCAGCGGTATGGCTACAGGAATCGATTCGCAGGCCCACCTGGGCGCTTTGTCCTGCGGTGGAAACACCATCGCGGTAACCGGCACCGGCCTCGATCGCGTCTATCCATCGAATAACAGGCAGCTTGCTTATGATATTCATGAAAACGGGTTACTGCTCAGTGAATTCCCGCTCGGCACCGGCCCAAACAGCGAAAATTTCCCACGGCGCAATCGCATCATTAGCGGGCTCAGCGTGGCTACATTGATAGTCGAAGCCACACGTCGCAGCGGGTCGCTGATCACCGCGCGCCAGGCGGTCGAACAGGGGCGTGAAGTGTTCGCGATCCCGGGTTCGATCCATAACCCGCAGGCGCGAGGCTGCCACCAGCTTATCCGCGAGGGCGCCAGGCTGGTTGAACAGGCTTCGGACATCGTCGAGGAACTCGGCAGTTTACTGGGATTTATCGCCGAGCATCTACCCACGCCGGCCGAGCCTGCTAAAAGTGAGATCGACCCGGCATCGATGGAATTGCTCGACGCGATCGGTTACGATCCGGTATCCCCGGATCAGCTGGTTGAACGCAGTGGCTTGACCATCGACAAGCTTTCATCCATGCTATTATCATTAGAACTTAACGATCATATTGAATCGGTACCTGGTGGCTGCTACGTCAGGATTTAACGAGGTAACCATGAAAGAAGGCGTAATAGACGTTTTGATGTACATATTTTCCAGCTATGCCGACCAGGACGATAACCTGCCCGAAGACCGGGATGGTATCGATGCAGACCTCAGGGCCGCCGGATTCGACTCGCTTGAAATCGACAAGGCTTTCGACTGGCTGGACGGGCTGGCGCAGGCTGACGATATACCGTCGGTGACGCAGTCCTCACATTCGACGCGAATATTTTCGCCCGAAGAATCTCAGCGTCTGGCGCAAAATGAGCAGGGCTTTTTGCTGTTCCTCGAACAGTCGGGCGTACTCACCCCCAAGTTACGCGAGCTGGTGATCAACCGCGTAATGGCGCTCGACGCCGACTCCGAGGTAGATATAGAAGAACTCAAATGGGTCGTCATGATGGTACTGTTCAACAGTTCCGAAGATCACGATGAAAACACACTGATGCATTATGAGGATATCGTATTTGCAGACCAGCCTGCTTTGTTTCATTAATGATCGCTGAACAGCTCGAACCCAATAATAATTTAAACCTGCTAAACCGTTAGACTCAATGGCCAGCCATCTCGTCATCGTAGAATCCCCTGCCAAGGCAAAAACTATCGAGAAATACCTCGGCCCCGACTTCAAGGTATTGGCCTCGTACGGGCATGTGCGCGACCTGGTGCCAAAAGAAGGCGCGGTCGAAACCGACAACGACTTCAAGATGAACTACACCGTTGTCGAACGCAACGAAAAGCACATCAATACGATCAAGAAGGAATTACGCAAAGCCGATTCTATCTATCTGGCAACCGACCCTGACCGCGAAGGTGAGGCCATATCCTGGCACCTCTACGAATTACTGAAAGAAGAAAACCTGATGCATAACAAGCGCGCCTACCGGGTCGCGTTTTATGAGATCACCCAGCAGGCGGTGTCCGATGCGGTCGCTAACCCGCGTGAAATTACCATGGACCTGGTCAATGCCCAGCAGGCCCGGCGCGCACTCGATTACCTGGTTGGTTTTAATTTATCTCCGCTGCTATGGCGTAAAATACGTCGCGGCCTGTCCGCCGGCCGGGTACAAAGCCCCGCGCTGCGCATGATTGTCGAACGTGAGCAGGAAATTGAGGCTTTCGAGGCGCAGGAATACTGGACTATCGAATCCGATAACGAATTTGAAAATCAACCGTTCAGCGCAAAACTCACCGTACTGCAGCAGGAAAAACTCAAACAATTCAGTATAACCAGCGAGAGCGAAGCACAGCAGGCGCATCGAATTTTAAGCACGGCCGCGCAGGGCAGGCTCAGGGTCGACACGGTCGAGAAAAAACAGCGCAAGCGTAACCCCGCACCGCCGTTCACCACCTCGACACTACAGCAGGAAGCCTCACGTAAGCTCGGCTTCGGTGCGCAAAAAACCATGCGCACCGCACAACGTCTGTACGAGGGCATCGACATAGGCGCAGGGCAGGTAGGATTAATATCCTATATGCGTACCGATTCGGTGAACCTGTCGAACGATGCCTTAACCGATATCAGGGCCCTGATCACACAAAAATTCGGTACCAGCGCATTACCGCCGGAACCGCGTTTTTACAAAACCAAGTCCAAGAATGCGCAGGAAGCGCACGAAGCGATACGCCCTACGAGCGCGACGAACGAGCCGGAGACCCTCAAAGCCCACCTCGGCGATGACGAGTACCGCCTGTACAGCCTGATCTGGAAGCGCACCATCGCCTGCCAGATGATCCACGCGACGCTCGATACCGTTTCGGTCGATCTCGCCTGTGGAAGCGACAACAGGTTCCGCGCCAATGGATCGACGATCCGCGACCCCGGTTTCATGCGTGTGTATACCGAGGGTCTGGACGACAACAAGATGGACGACGCCAAAGAAAACATCCTGCCGCCCTTAAAACAGGGTGACCTGGTCGATTTGAAAGAAATCCGCCTCGAGCAGCATTTTACCGAACCGCCGCCGCGATTCAGCGAAGCCACACTGGTTAAGACCCTGGAAGAGTACGGCATCGGCAGGCCTTCGACCTACGCGTCGATCATTACCACGCTGCTCGACCGCGAATACGTAGAACTGGAAAGCAAACGTTTCCACCCGACCGACGTTGGCCGCGTGGTCGCTCGTTTTCTGACCCAGCACTTCCCCCAGTACGTCGACTACGACTTCACCGCACAACTGGAAGATTCGCTCGACGAGATATCGCGTGGCGAAGCGGACTGGCTGCCATTAATGCGCCGCTTCTGGGAAACCTTCAAGGCCCTGATCGACGAAAAGATGGAATCGGTGAGCCGCGATGAGGCGATTCAATCCCGCCAACTTGGGACAGAAGATAAAACCGGCAAACCAATTTCGGTACGCATGGGGCGTTACGGCCCTTTCGTACAGATCGGTACCCGGGAAGACGAAGACAAACCCCGTTTTGCCGGCTTACGGCCTGGCCAGAAAATGGATACCATCACGCTCGAAGAAGCGATGGAATTGTTCAAATTACCGCGCGAGCTGGGCGTTTCGCCCGAAGGGGAATCGATTTCGGCCAACATCGGTCGATTTGGTCCCTACATTAAATACGACAGTAATTTTGTATCGCTCAAGGTCAAGGAAGGCGACGACCCCTATACGATCACGCTGGAACGAGCGCTTGAACTGGTCAGGGAAAAGAAAGAATTTGACGCCAACCGCGAAATTAAGCTGTTTGAAGGTACCGACATCAAAGTATTGCGCGGGCGCTACGGCCCTTATATCACCGATGGCGTCAAGAATGCACGCATCCCCAAAGAAATCGAAGACCCCGCATCCCTGAGCCTTGAGCTGTGTCAGGAGCTGATCGAAAAGGCCCCTTTCCCCAAGTCGGGGCGCAAGAAGGCCAGCAAGAAAAAGGCAGCCGCGAAGAAAAAGACCGCCGGCAAAAAGAAGTCTGCGAAAAAGGCGGGCGGCAAGAAAAAAGCTGCGAACGAAGCAGCGGCAAATACAGGCGTCTGACCCCGGCGATTAGCCATGTCCCCCTGGGCCATCAAGCGACTGGGCAAAGCGATTCTACAAGGAGCGGTAATCGCCTACCCTACCGATACGGTCTGGGGCCTGGGTTGCCATCCGCTGCTCCCCCATAGTGTGGCCAGAATTCTCGAAATCAAGCAGAGGCCGGTAGAGAAAGGCCTGATCCTGCTGGCTTCGAGCCTGGATCTTTTCGAGCCTTATATCAGCGATCAATTGACCAGCGCACAATCCATGCGCTTAAGCGAGACAACCGACCACCCTGTGACCTGGCTGGCGCCGGCGAGCGCCCATTGCCCGGTCTGGATTCGGGGTCGTTTCCAGAATGTGGCGATCCGTATCACCCCCCACCCCTTCATACGCGCGCTGTGCGCGCAGATCCAGTCGCCCATCGTTTCCACCAGCGCCAACAGGGCCGGCAGCGCACCGGTAGGCCATGCGTGGCAGGCGCGCCGCCATTTCATCGAGCGAGTCGACTTCATCGTCGGCGGCTTCGAATCCGGCACGAGGCGCACAAGTGAGATAAAATCACTGGAAAGCGGCCAAACCCTCAGAGCGCAACATCGATGAATAACGAAATCGACCAGGTCAGGAATTATCTCCTGCAGCTACAGCAGGCTATCACTGCGGGAATTGAAACCGCGGATGGCCGCGAGAGTTTTATACTGGATGACTGGACCCGGGACAATGGCGGGGGTGGTAAAACCATGGTGCTCAGTGGTGGGCAGGTTTTCGAGCAGGCCGGGGTGAATTTTTCAGAAGTAAGCGGTGACAGCCTGCCGGCTTCGGCGACTGCACACCGGCCCGAACTGGCCGGGCGTCATTTTCTGGCGATGGGCGTATCGCTGGTGGTCCATCCCGATAATCCCTATGTACCCACCTCGCACGCGAACGTGCGTTTTTTTGTCGCGGAAAAGCCGGGCGAACAGTCTATCTGGTGGTTTGGCGGTGGCTTCGACCTGACCCCCTGCTACGCCTGCGAAGAAGACTGCATTCACTGGCACCAAACCGCCAAGCAGACCTGCGATCCGTTCGGCCCGGAATGCTACTCGAAATACAAGCAATGGTGCGACGATTACTTTTATCTCAAACACCGCAACGAGGCACGCGGCATCGGCGGCCTGTTTTTCGACGATTTGAACCAACCCGACTTCGAGCAGGCGTTTGCTTTCATGCGCAGCGTCGGCGATCACTACCTGCCGGCCTACCTGCCGATCGTGGAGCGGCGCAGGAACACCGAATACGGTGAACGCGAAAAACTATTCCAGTGGTATCGGCGTGGCCGCTATGTCGAATTCAACCTGGTTTACGACCGTGGCACCCTGTTCGGACTGCAATCGGGCGGGCGTACCGAATCGATCCTGATGTCGCTACCGCCCGTGGTCAACTGGAAATACAATTACCAGCCCGAGGCAGGCAGCGCCGAAGCCCGCCTGACCGACTATTTTTTACAACCCAGAGACTGGTTTTAACCATGGATAGTGAGTGTTTCCCCAAAATAGAAGCGGTGGCTAAATCCGATACTTCGAACAAATGCGAGCTGTGCACGAATTCAACCTGTTGTACCTACGTCACCCAGCAGATCGACACGCCGCGCTCCAAGTACGATTTCGAAATATTACTGTGGCAGGTATCGCACAGGAGAGTTGGCGCATACAAGGACGAGGATGGCTGGTTCGTGATGTTCGATGCGGTTTGCGGCCACCTCGAAGCAAACGGGCGTTGTGGTATCTACGAAGACCGGCCCACCATTTGCCGCACCCACGATAACGATTTTTGCGAATACGATGCCCCGGCCGAGGATGGCTTCGAACTCTATTTTCCCGACTACCCCACGCTGCTGGCCTATTGTAAAAAGCGCTATAAGAGATGGAGCACCGGCAACCCGGCGCCAGGCTGACTAACTTCGCCGCTGCCTGAGCCAGCAGTCGAGCGACCAGTGATCGCGGTGGCGCAGCAGCCACAGGGCCGCGAACCCGGCCAGGGCGGCCAGCGCAATCGAGTCATTGCGGTTGACCGGAAAACCGTTCACGATCACGAACGGCGACACCAGGCTAGATGAAATCACCACCACCGTCACCGCATGCATGGCGAACGCCAGCCCATAGGTCACGCTTCGCCAGAAACCCACTGCCATGGCAAGGCAGACGACGATTTGCGCCCCACCCATGAAATAGGGCATAGACGCGCCGATTTCGATGCCGTGAAAATAACCCCAGATCTTTTGATACTGTACCGGGGCCAGTATCTTGTTGACCGCCCAGACGAACAGGAACCACGCCAGCCCCAAGCGGAGTATCAATAGGCCAAGCGCCTCACGGCGCCAATGCGCAACGGTTACTTCCATCATGCACCGCATTATAAACCATCGCAGAACAGGAAGGGTAAACACGCTGATTTCACTGTTTCACTAGTTACCAGGCAGAAACTCTCGCCGCCGTCCAGTCGGCTTAATTTTCCGTTTTCATTTCAATTTCAGTAGTCCAGGGAGAAAAGTGGGGCTATTATCGAAACATTCGTCAACCGGGGAATCCATAATCACTTCTCAGGCTATCACCCTCGAAACATACCTGGACCGTATTGCTTATGCGGGTGGCCTGACGCCGACTTTATTTAATTTGAATCAGCTGCACCTCGCACATATGCAAGCCGTCCCGTTTGAGAACCTGGACGTAATACTGGGCCGGCGCTTCGATCTCGAACTACCCGCAATCCTCGATAAAATCGTCAATCAAAAGCGTGGCGGTTTTTGCTATGAACTCAACAGCGCGTTTGCCTGGCTGCTGCGCGAAATTGGTTTCAGCGTAGATTTACTATCGGCGCGCACTTACGATGGCAAGACACAGGGGCCCGAGTTCGATCACATGCTATTACGGGTTAAGCTCGATCAAGCGGTGATTGCCGATGTTGGATTCGGCGACTCGTTTTTAATGCCGATATTTCTGGGTCGCAGCGATTGTTTTCAATTTGATCGCTATTATCGCCTGCTAAACGAAGAGCAAAAGTGGATATTGCAGCAACGATTCGAGCCAGGCGACTGGAAATCGCAGTATATTTTTGACATGAATGCGCATCCGCTGCCTCACTTCGATGCCATGTGCCAATATCATCAGACCAGTCCATCGTCCGGTTTTACGCGCAAAACAGTGTGTTCACGCGTTACCCCGCAAGGCCGCATTACCTATGCGAACGGTCGATTTATCGAAAATGACAAGACTCGCCGAAAAGAAACCATGATCCGCAGCGAAGCCAGGCTGGATAAATTACTGCGCAAGCGGTTCGGCATCAGTTTCGATGCGGATGATTTAAGGCAACTTGTTTCGG
>JBGMRM010000042.1:7662-9019 GCA_048061415.1 Gammaproteobacteria bacterium
CGCAAGCGGTTCGGCATCAGTTTCGATGCGGATGATTTAAGGCAACTTGTTTCGGTTACCCCCGATCAGCAATCAGATGCCAAGTGAGCTCAAAATCGATACCGGAATTCTGAAACCACAGGCCCGCATTTGATCTAATTTTGCCCTCGATACGGCAACCAGATTCGCGTCCCGGTGCCTGAGATGAATACCGATGCCATCGAAATTGTCGGCCATAAAACTACAGCTCGGGCAGCCATCCTCCCAGCCTGGCCCGTACATGAAATGATAAACAATGAGCTGGCTTTTATCTTCGAATAGATCGGAAAGACTTTGTTTACCGCCTGGGCCCTCGAACGAATACTCGGTGTCCACCCTGACCCAGGGCAGCTTTCTACGTTTCAGGCTTAATTGATCACGCACGCGGGTAAAATCTTTTTCTTCCTGTAGCAGCTTCTGGCGTGCTTCCAGCCATTCCTGTCTGGAAACTATATTTTGATTTTGCATGTTATGCCTCCATTAAATTAAAACACGCCATTGAGAGACGCGAGAATATTTCCCCATCCGGCTTCATGATTGCTGCGGGCCTCTTCATCGATAAATCGCACATGGGTCAGCGCTACTCGCGTCGTATTCAAATCCTCGGCGGTGAACTGTAGCGTCACGCTGCTCCCATCGGTGGAGAATGGCGTCTCCCAGGAAAACACCAGCCGATTGGGCCGATCCAGTTCCAGGTAAGTCCCGGAGTGCGGTATGATTTCGTCGCCGACCTCCATGTATATGGTGAAGCGCCCACCCTCGCGGCCATCGACTTCGGTTTTCGGCTGCGGCATGCCCGGCATCGGCAGCATGAAACGCGACAATAGTGTCGGGTCGAGCCAGGCATCGAATACCTTCTCGATCGGCGCATCGATCAGCTTTTCCACGCTGCAGGTTAATTCATTCATGTTTCTAGTCTCCTTCGGTCATCAGTTCATCGAGACTATCGAGGCGCAGCGCCCAGATAGATTTAAGCGACTTAAACCAGTCTTCAATTTCAGTAGTCTGGGTCAAATCGGCGGCTATCCAGTGGGTTCTGCCGATTGTTTCGCGCCGTACCAGCCCTGCCTTTTCCAGTACCTTGATGTGTTTCGATACCGCATTGAGCGATAAATCGTAAACCCGCGCCAAATCGGTAACCCGGGTTTTGCCCTGCTGGCAAAGCAGGGTCAGCAACGAGCGGCGCGTACCGTCACTAACGGCTTTGAGTAAAATGGATAGGTTTTCTTCGTTCATATCATTCAACCATTTGGTTGAATATAATCGACGATGAACATTGGGTCAAGCATTTGTCCCAATTTTATTATTAATGATCCGACCAGACTCTGGCTGCAACAGG
>JBGMRM010000043.1:0-8987 GCA_048061415.1 Gammaproteobacteria bacterium
CAGCGTATGGCCCAAAACCGCACCCGAAGCGATCGCGATGGGTACGCTCGGCAGCGGATTAAATACGATCGCCAGCGTCATCAGCCCAATCACCAGCAATGGGCCGACGATTTTGAGTTCGCGCAGGCGCAAAACCAGTAAATCCATGTCCAGATACAGGTCTTTTGCGCCCATGCGATCTATTAACAGGTAGCCACCGACTAGACCGACGACCACCAGGATTATAACGACGGCCTTCAATACCGGCGGTCGCATCTTAATCCTCATATTTGGCTTCGATCAGTAACTAAGCTGCCCAAACCCTGGAAGCCAAATAAACGGGCGCCTCGAAATTTTTAAAAATCGAGGCATCCCGGATCCAGCCATTATTTTCCGCGATCAAGGCTTTTGGATTTCTACCAGCTTCGCCAGTAGCGCTTCAATATTCGCCATGCTTTGCTCCATTTTGGCCATATGCTGCTCGCGCCTCTGCTTCATTTCAGGATCCATCCCCATGCCGCCCTTGCCCTCAGCCATAGCGGACATGTCCTGGTGCTGAGCATGGCCCATCATCATCTGCATCATGTGCGGATCCATCGTCATTCCGTGACCTGCCCCACCCATCATCGGTATTTCGTGATGCCGGCGATTCTGACCCTGTCGATCCTGCGTTGTGGTCTTCTTATCCGTCGAATGCGATTCCATCATTGAGCTATTGTTTCCTTCATTCATAATGGGCTTTTCGGCCTGGTTTTTTTCATCGGTGCCTGTATCGGCCCATGTGGATACTGAAAGCAGCATGGCGATCGCCGTAGCGGCTAATAGGTTCGTTTTTTTCATAGCTATTTCCTGTTAAGTAGTTTGGTCGACAACAGACATAGAGACATCTGATGTCATAAATAATTGCAAAATCCCGACAATAAACAGGTGATCGGGGGCTAAATTCAAGGAGGACGCTTTAAAAGTTCGGGATTATAAGTCGAAACCGAATCCTGGCCCCAGTTAAATAATATCAGGGTAATGGTAATTTGCAGGAGGCCAGGGCTTTTTGATCTAAGTCAATACCAGGGAACCTCTGATCAATTCATTACTCAGCGAATGCCGGTTGATTCAAGCCTGAATTTCAGCGGGGGCAACCAAACCTCGACGCACGACGAGATCCAGTCCAAGGATGGTCAAGCCGGCCCCAATTATTCCGGGCCATCCAAAATTCTCTCCGAAAAAAGCGGCACCCAGGGCAATTCCAAAAATTGGAATGAGAAAGCTAAACGCATTGGCCTTGCTGAGGTCCACCGTTTCGAGAATCGAGAACCAGAGCCAGTAAACGAGTGAGGTCCCCAAAAATGCCAGCGTCAGCAACACGAGGATAAACCCCCAGGACCATTGTATGCTACCCGGCGCCTCGGTGAGCCCGGCGATCAATGCCAGCGGCACACTCCCGATGAGGAGCTGAATACCCATTGCCATGAGCGGGTCTACCCTTCCCGCCAGTCGTTTTATCAACACGTTGCTCACGGTGATGCCTGCCGCGGCGAGGACGATGTAGGTAACGCCGATTGTAGAGTTGCTTCGAGTCGGCGACAAAAGCTCTGGAAAGGCTATTAACACAATTCCGGCGAAACCGATGACGAGTCCCAGCTTACCCCAGAGGGTGAGCCGTTCGTGAAGAAACTGGTGGGCTAGCATGGCGGCCATGAGCGGCTGGGTGTTCGCTATGACCGTGGCGGCTCCCGGGGAGATAAACTCGGCCGCATGGAACATGCCGAAAAACCCCAGGGTCGTGGCGCCTAAGCCGGTCATCGCAAGGAGTGACCACACTCGCATGCCCCGGGGGAATGGGCGGCGAAGCGCGATGCCGAGCGCGAGTAAAGCGGCTCCGGCGAGGAATGCACGTGCCGTTGCGAAGCTCAGATGCGGCGAGGAATCGAGGCCAGCCGTAATGAGCGGGAAACAAATCGCCCACAGTAACATGACAAAGACGCATTTAAAGAAGGTGGCCAGGTTCATACCGGTCGCTCAAATAAAGATGGACGGCGACCCACTCAACCCGGCTCGCTATCGAGATTAATTAGACAACGCCAGTCATACCGGTAGACGGAGAATAATTGTCAGCAGGACATCCCCCGTCGATTTCGTCGACCAGGCGTGCCGAGAATTATCGTTAGGCTACTGCAACTATAACATGTTACAGGTGGCTGCAACCCGACTTCGGCGATGCGTAAAGTTGATCCATATCAAATAAAGGCGGATATGGGTATCATATGATAACGGCGTCTTAAACTTTTTCAGAATCCCTGAGACCAATCGATGAAGCGGAGCATTTTAGGCGTTCGCATACAAACTAATGTAAATGGAGACAATTGATAATGAATGATCACTGCGCGAGCCACCAGCATGATGACGAGCCTGCCGATACCGCTTTGCACGATCCCGTATGTGGGATGACTGTGACCGCCGAATCTGAGCACAGTTTCACGGTCGAGGATAAAGCATACTATTTCTGTAGTTCCAGTTGCCTCGAGAAGTTTCGGGCGGCGCCCGAGCACTACCTCGACCCCAAAGAATCGGCACCCGTAGCAGATCCCCAGCAGGATTCCAGAATGTACATCTGCCCGATGCATCCCGAGGTGCGTCAGCAGGGCCCCGGCCCCTGCCCGAAGTGCGGCATGGCGCTCGACCCCGAGACCCCCACACTGGCAACCAAAACTCAGTACACCTGCCCAATGCACCCGGAAATCGTCCGTGATGAACCGGGAAGCTGCCCCAAATGCGGCATGGCGCTGGAGCCGCTCACCGTGGAGGCGGAAGAGGATACCAGTGAACTTGATTATATGTCGCGGCGCTTCTGGGTCAGCGCCATTCTCGCCATACCGGTGTTAATCAGCGCCATGGCAGCTGAGTTCTGGCCCGAGCCGATGGCGGAAATCATCGATCCCAGTCTGCGCCAGTGGCTTGAAATGGTGGTAGCAACTCCGGTGGTGGTCTGGGGAGGCTGGGTTTTTTATGTGCGCGCCGTGCAATCGGTCATCACGCGTAACCTGAATATGTTTACCCTCATCGGGCTCGGTGTATCGGTTGCCTGGACCTATAGTGTTATAGCTACAGTCGCCCCCGGCATTTTTCCTGAGGCCGTGTTCAACGAGGTTGGCGTCGTGCCGGTCTACTTCGAGGCGGCAGCGGTGATCACCGCGTTGATACTACTCGGTCAGGTATTGGAGTTACGGGCGCGCAGCCAGACCAACGCCGCCATCAAGCTGTTGCTCGGGCTGGCGCCCAACACGGCCCGCATCGTGCGCGATGACGGTACCGAAGAGGACATTCCGCTGGAGCATGTACAGATCGGCAATACACTGCGGGTGCGTCCCGGTGAAAAAGTGCCGGTGGATGGTACCGTGGTCGATGGTGAAAGCAATGTTGACGAGTCCATGGTCACCGGCGAACCAATTCCGGTCGAAAAAAGCGCCGGTGAAAAGCTGATCGGCGCGACGGTCAATGGCACTGGCAGTCTCCTGATGCGGGCCGAGAGGGTGGGGGCCGATACCTTGCTGGCGCAGATTGTACAGATGGTTGCCGATGCCCAGCGTTCCCGGGCACCGATCCAGAAAACGGTCGATATTGTTTCCGGATACTTTGTACCGGCAGTGGTCGTGATAGCCATCGTCACCTTCTTCGTCTGGTGGAATTGGGGACCTGAACCCGCGATGGCCTTCGCGGTGATCAATTCCGTGGCAGTTCTGATCATCGCCTGCCCCTGCGCTCTGGGACTGGCGACACCCATGTCCATCATGGTCGGCACCGGCAAGGGCGCCATGATAGGGGTGCTGTTCAAAAACGCCGAGGCACTGGAGGTGTTGAGAAAGGTAGATACCCTGGTGGTGGACAAAACCGGCACCCTGACCGAAGGCAAGCCCAAACTGGTCTCAGTGATCGCGCTAGACGGCATTGATGAACACGATGCCTTACGGCTGGCCGCAAGCCTGGAACGTGCCAGTGAGCACCCGTTGGCCGAAGCGATAGTTCGTGGTGCAGAGGAGCGCAATACCGAACTGGCCAAAACCGATGACTTCCAGTCTGTCACCGGCAAGGGTGTTACCGGCTCGGTAGACGGTCATACTGTGGCGCTCGGTAACGTCAAGCTGCTCACCGACTTCGGTATTGATGTGGGCGATCTGCCACAACAGGCCGATATCCTGCGCGCCGATGGCCAGACGGTGATGCTGCTGGCGATTGACAACAAGGCCGCCGGTCTCATCGGCGTGGCCGATCCTGTCAAGGAGACTACCCCCGAGGCCATTCGCGACCTGCATGCCGCCGGTATCGAGGTTGTGATGCTCACCGGCGACAGCCACAAGACCGCCGAAGCGGTGGCCGCTAAACTGGACATCGATCGCGTTCAGGCCGAGGTGTTGCCCGACGAGAAGGCAGCCGTGGTCAAGCAACTCCAGGACGAAGGACGCATCGTCGCCATGGCTGGTGACGGTATCAACGATGCCCCTGCGCTCGCACAGGCCCAGGTTGGAATTGCCATGGGTACCGGTACCGACGTCGCGATGGAAAGTGCCGGGGTGACGCTGGTCAAGGGCGATCTGCGGGGAATCATACGTGCGCGCCGCCTGAGCCAACTGACGATGAGGAATATACGCGAAAACCTGTTCTTCGCCTTTATCTACAACGGTGTCGGCGTGCCGATTGCCGCCGGGGTGCTATTCCCGGTGTTCGGGATTTTGCTCAGCCCTATTATCGCTGCCGCAGCGATGAGTTTCAGCTCATTTTCGGTGGTGATGAATGCGTTGCGGCTCAACCGGATCAAACTATAAACCATGGTGGCTGGAAACAGGAGGTAAGTGAAGATGGAAGGCCTGCTCTCGGTTTTGTTTTACGCAGCATTGATCTACCTGATGATACGTTTTGGTTGCGGCGCTCACATGCGTCGCAAAACCAAAAAAAGCACCGATGACGGCGCGTCGAAGCATATCGACCCGGTGTGCGGGAAAGACGTACCGCCGAACGAGGGTTACGGGGAGATGCATGCGGGTCAGTTGCATCGGTTCTGCTCTCGACAGTGCCTTGACGCCTTCGATGCCGATCCGGATCGTTACGCGCCTAAACTATTGGAGACAAAGCGGTGAAACGCGGTATTCCCCTGCGGGCGGTCGGTCACGCAAGCAGCCTGTTTCTCGTAATCACGTACCTGCTGTGCGTGATGTTTGACCTTTTGTTTCCCGATCTGGCCATGTTTCAGGTGTGGTTGAAACTCCTCCCGGGGTTTGAATGGTTGAGCTGGAAGAGTTTCTTCCTGGGGCTTGTTGAGTCCTGGGCTTACGGTTGGTACTTCGCGCTGATTTGGGTGCCGATCTATAATTTCTTCGCCGCGCGTGTAGAGATTGAAACTTGATAAAGCCTTATGCTGAGAGAAGTGTCAGATGAATCCGAAAAACCACGCATCGGGGTGGTGCTGAGTTCAGGTGGTGTGCGCGGGGTGTATGCACACACCGGATTTATGCAGGCGATACAAAATCTGGAGATCCCGGTATCCGCCAGCACCGGCTGTAGTGCCGGCGCCCTGGTCGGTGGCTTTATTGCCAGCGGCACTTCCCTGGAAGACTGGGCGGCAAATCTGGCCGGCATTACCAGCCGCAGCTTCTGGACACCGGATTCGCTGCCTCGGTTTATCTGGGAAATGACGGTACACAAAGGACGCGGTTATACTGGATTGTCGGACACCAGTGCGGCCCTGCAATTTACCCGCGACAACCTCTCTGCCAATACCTTTGATGAATGCCTGTACCCGTTTAATGTACTGGCCGTTAACCTCGGCACTGGCAGGAAGGAGGTGTTCTTCGAAGGCGAACTTGCCCCCCGCATGACGGCCAGCGCCGCGATGCCAGTCCTGTACGACCCGGTCAGGATCGATGGCCAGTACTATTGCGATGGCGCCCTGATTGACTTTGCGCCCACCGATGCGATTTGCTGCCGGCATCAGCTGGATGTGGTAATCGTGCATCATGTCTCGCAGCAGTTCAGTGTACACAGTGACATTGATGCTGCGCTGCGCGATCGATGGGCGTTGCTGGAGGTCGTCGATCGTCTGGTGTTCCGGCATATACCCTGGTACCTGTCCGATAAGCCACTCAGCCTGCATCTTTGTCCCTGTGATTGCGGCGCGATCGTGATCGTGATCGAACCGGTACTCAAGGTGATGCGCTGGCCGGTTACCACGGGCGGCGATGCGGTTCGACGCAGTGCCAGGGAACAGACCGAGGCACTGTTGCAGCCTTACCTGGATGCCATACTGAATGATCCGCGTAAACGGCTGCCGGTAAACGAAAATACTACGGAGAACCCGTTTGGCGGGTGTGGAAACAGTGTTACACACTAATCGAATCAGCTGAAAGGGGAATGGATGATGAAAATCTGCTCGGAAAGAACCCGGTTCCACCTTTACGCTGACCGGTATCCTGGTTAATAACACGGAAGCACTATTTCGCGGGAGTGAGTATCTATGGCCTTTTATATTCAGGGACCAGGTATTCACGAGCTGATGCCTCAGGGGAAGATATTCTAAGAAACCGGTGTTGAGAAAATTGAAGCGGCTATTACCGAGCACGCCATCGACAAATACGAGCATGGCCGGGGTAAAGGAAAGCATGGCCGACAGTATGATGCTGCGCAGGCTTATCAATCCGTCAGGCAATTACCACGGGCTCCTGCTATTGTACCTGCCCGGCAAATCATGGTCTCACCCGTAGAAACTTTGAGTCTCCGGGCGACGGTAGATGAGGCTTTGACACGGTTTCATGCAAGACAGATTCGACACCTGCCGGTTGTCTCATCCGCAGATTCGCTGCTTGGTATTGTGTCGGAACGGGATATTTTTCATCATCTGAGTGGTATCACTGAAAAATATCAATCGCAGACTCAACAGCCTGGACACGAGCAGGTTGATAAGCTTATGAAGTCACCCGTGCTGACAGCAAGCGAGGATACCGATGTTCGCTATATTGCTCGGCTGTTCGTCGAGCAACGTATTGGTGCGTTACCAATTGTCGCTGACGGCGAGTTGAAAGGCATCGTTACCCGAAGTGACGTGCTAAGTGCTGTAATGCGTCACTTCGTATTACAGCTATGGGCGTAAATTAAAAAGGCCGACTTTGAATGGCTCTGCTACCAACCAGACTCGCTGTAATGATTAATTTTATCGAGGTTCATCAGGTTCTATATCGTTACATTGTATTATCCCGGGTAGCATCCGGTAATGGTGAATCGTCAGCTATCATGATCTGGATCAACTCCTGCAGTCGACATTTGTGCGATGCTTTCACCTGGTGAGATATTAATTGAAATAGTGTCCCGCAAATGTCATCGACAAAGGCACGGCCAGTCACCAAACGGGAGTTGGAGAACGGCAGGCATTATTAACTTTAATTCGCAACACTGGAGAAACTTTTAACGTGGATGAAAACATTGCGCATTCCGAAATATGGGCCCTGGCGGTAATCATGATAGTGGCGGCGTCATGGATGTTTTACCGCTATCTCGCTCCGAAGACATGGCGTGAATGGGCAAGTGCAGGGCTGGTACAGGCATTTATCATTGCATTGTACGCAGAGATGTATGGTTTCCCGCTCACCATTTACCTGCTGGTCAGGTTTTTCGGCCTGGATAACTCAAATCTTAACGCCAGTCTCTGGTCTACATTGCTCGGCATCGGCGAGCTGGGTATGTTGATTTCGATGCTGCTCGGTTACGCGCTGTTGATTATAGGTATTGGCATTTTCATCCAGGGCTGGCGTCAACTCTTTTACGCACGACAAAAAAACCAGATCGTAACAACGGGATTATATCGTTTCGTCAGGCATCCTCAGTATACCGGGCTTTTTTTAGGCCTCTTTGGAGAAGGCATCGTGCATTGGCCGACAATATTTTCGGTTGCTATATTTCCCATTATCGTGCTTGCCTATGTTCTGCTGGCGCGCAGTGAAGAAAGAAAGGTAGCGGATCAATTCGGCGAAACCTATCGTGCTTATCAGGCACGTGTGCCAATGTTTATCCCTCGTATCGGGCATTGGCAACAACTGATCAGGGATTCCAATACGGTTGAAGGCAACGGCTAAGTTTCCGCTAGACAAGTAAAATAGACCAGGCATATTTTGTCGTAGATAGCTGTTAAGGGGTAGAGTTATGGCAAACAGGGATATCATCGAAATATCGGGTGCCGGCCCCGCAGGTCTCGCAGCGGCGCTATTCGTACAGCATGCTGGCGGACAGGCTCGTATCTTCGAGAGGCGAAAAGATGTCGGTAGTCGTTTTCATGGTGATTTCCAGGGTCTGGAGAACTGGACCACGGATATTGACGTTTTGCTGGAAATGCAATCACTGGGCATTCAGACAGATTTTGACTACCAGGCGTTCCACGATGTCGTTTGTCTGGACTCGAAAGGCAAGCCGCATCGCTTCCACTCCCGCTTACCGTTATTTTACCTCGTGAAGCGTGGTGCAGATCCGGGTTCCCTGGATATGGCGCTAAAACAACAGGCGCTGCAGGCCGGGGTAGAGATATGCTTTGGCGAAACGGTTTCGAACATGCCGGCTGGCGGAATCACTACCCACGGGCCGCAGCGAGCCGACGTTATAGCAGCAGGTTATTTATTTGAAACCGATATGGCTGATGGCGCCTGGGCGGTAGTTTCAGACGATTTGGCGCCGAAAGGGTATGCCTATTTGCTGGTGCACAACGGCCGAGGTACACTCGCATCCTGCATGTATGCTGATTTTCATAAAGAACGCGATTATGTGTCCCGTTGCGTGGATTTTTTTCAGCGGCATATACAGTTGCGCATGAAGCATCAAAAACGTTTCGGTGGTGCCGGTAATGCCGTGTTACATGAAATTACCCATAAGGGTAATATCCTTTACGCAGGCGAAGCGGCCGGATTTCAGGATGCGTTATTCGGTTTCGGCATGCGCTGGGCAATGTTATCCGGTACACAGGCGGCCAGGGCATTACT
>JBGMRM010000044.1:0-8985 GCA_048061415.1 Gammaproteobacteria bacterium
CCTGGATTTCTGCTCACGCGGCAATGGCGGGATACCCAGCAGGGCATTCGACTCGACTTCTGGCTGAGCACACCGCAGGGGCCGTTGCAGGTTTCGATGCACCAGCAACAGGCTATTTTTTTTATCAGGCAGGCGGATGCGCAACGTGTGACATCCCTGCTCGGCTCCAACGTGGCCTCGATCAGGCCGCTGGAATTGCAAACCTTTAAATTCGACGCTGTCAGTGGCGTTTATTTTGACGCCCAGGCGCAGTTATACCGTGCGCGCGACCTGCTGAGCCAACACGCCATCCCCTGTTACGAAAATGATATCCGACCGACCGACCGTTTCCTGAGCGAGCGCTTCATCACCGCATCGATCGACGTCGGCGCGCCTTATAGCCACGAGGTGTTGCTCGATCCGCGGTTACAGCCCGGTAGCTATATTCCCAATTTTGAAGTCATGTCGGTGGATATCGAGTCTGATTATCAATCCGATGCATTGTTCTCGATCGCGTTCGTCACCCCTCAGCATCAGAAAACGCTGATCATTGGCGAGGGCGAGGGCTCGAAATTGGTCGAATATCTGGCCGATGAAAAGGCATTGCTAACTCGCTGGATAGAATGGGTGGAGAAGATCGACCCGGATATATTCATCGGCTGGAACGTGGTTAATTTCGATTTACGCCTGCTGCAAAAGCGGGCTCAGGCGCTGGAAATACCCCTGGCGATTGGCCGTGGCCGGTCCGTTCCCGCATGGCGCAGGGCGCAAACCGATACCGATCACTATTTCATTTCAATCCCTGGTCGCGTGGTGCTGGATGGGATCGATACGCTCAAAAGCGCGACTTATACATTCGCCAGTTTTTCACTCGAAGCGGTAAGCCGGGAATTGCTCGGTCGCGGCAAACTGATCGAGGGTGAGGCAAAACACGATCCCCTGTTCAAACCGAGGGAAATTCAACGCCAGTTCCACGAAGACAAAATTTCCCTGGCTGCTTACAACCTGGAAGACTGTCGGCTCGTATGGGATATCTTTGAGCAGACTGACCTGATTAGCTTTTCGATCGAACGCGCCCGTCTTACTGGCCTGGAAATGGACAAGGCAGGTGGTTCGGTCGCTGCCTTCGATAATCTCTACTTGCCGCGACTACACCGCAAGGGGTTTATCGCGCCGAATATCGGCGACTACCAGGGTGAACTCAGTGCGCCGGGTGGGTATGTGATGGACTCGAAACCAGGCCTGCACGATAGCGTGCTGGTGCTCGATTATAAAAGTCTCTATCCGAGCATTATCCGCACCTTCAGGGTTGACCCCTACGCGCGAATCGTGGCGAAGCGGGCTGAAGCGGACGATATTGTGCCCGGATTCGATGGCGCGAGTTTTAGCAAAAGCGAATATATCCTGCCCGATATCATAGCGACCCTGTGGCGCGCGCGTGACCGGGCGAAGCAGGAGCATAATGCGGCCCTGTCGCAGGCGATCAAGATTATCATGAATTCGTTTTACGGTGTGCTGGGCACTTCGGGGTGCCGTATACACGATTCGCGCCTGACCAGTTCGATTACCAAACGCAGCCACGAAATCATTCTACAAACGGTGAAGTTGATCGAAGCCGAGGGCTACGAAGTGATTTACGGCGATACCGATTCGGTTTTTGTATCCCTGCAAAAATCCTGCGACAACGAAACGGCGACCGCTATTGGTGAGCGTCTGGTGCGCCTGATCAATCAATTCTGGGCCGATTCCCTGCGACGGGATTATGATATCGATTCGTATCTCGAAATGGAGCTTGAAACGCACTTCAATCGCTTCTTCATGCCGACCGTGCGTGGTTCGGAACAGGGCAGTAAAAAACGCTATGCGGGCCTGATCGACGATGAGCAGGGCCAGCGAAGCATCCAGTACAAGGGGCTGGAATCGGTGCGTAGCGACTGGACTGAACTGGCGCGCTCGTTCCAGCAAAGGCTGTACCGGCTCGTGTTCGACGACGAGGAATACGAGGTTTACATCCGCGATACGGTCGAAGCCCTGCGTAATGGGCGATTCGACGATCAGCTGATTTATCGCAAGCGACTGCGTAAGAAGCTATCCGATTACGTCAAAAATATCCCGCCGCATGCGCAGGCAGCAATCAAGGCTGAAGCCTTATTCAAAGAAACCGATCAGCCATCTCGCTACCGCAACAAAAGCTGGATCGAGTACGTCGTCACTGTCAATGGTGCGGAGGCGCTCGAATGTCAAAGCTAAAGGCTCGACTACGACCACTATATCGAAAGGCAACTCACCCCGATCGCCGATACGATTTTGAATGCCATTGGCAGTTCGATGGAGGGGGTAGCAGGCCAGCAACAGGATTTGTTTTAAGGCCCACAAATAAAGGGTATCTATGAAATTAGTTACGGGTATAAAGCATATCGCGACCAGGCGCCAGGGCATGGCAGGCGATGCATCCTTTGGGCTTACCCTTCGCTACCTTACCTGCTAGCTTCACTCCGGCTGGATTGGTATCGAGGCTACCGTCAGGCTTATACTTTACCCAGAACCAGTCCTGGTTTTCGGGATCATACCCTGGGCGTTTTAGCATTACCGTAATGGACTGAAGATATTTAGCCGGGTTATTGGCTACGGCACTCCGGCTAACGCCCGGTCCGCCATAATTGCGTTTGATAAATAATTTAAGTAGTTTCCCATCGATGTTAATCGGGCCTTCGAGAGCGTCGAGAATCGCACCATGTGGGTGTTGCCCGGTATAGGGGCTCGACATAATAGCGCCATCTCCTACATACGAAGAGTTGATCATCGATGTCCACAGGCCCTGCGCATACTTGACATCGGCATCTCCCCCAAATGGCGCCGCATTAACAGTTCCTATAGCCAGAAGCAGAGTCCCAAGACCGATCGTTATCATTTTTTTCATTTAAATTTTTCTCTGACTGGGCCAAAGAATTTGACCGCCGAGACCCGATTTGGTTTCGAAGCGCTTGAGATAAAATAAATAATTTCCCCATCATCTGCCTGAATCGGCGCAAACCAGCGACCGGGTAGTTGCCGGCGCCAGGCTTCGGTCTGATTTTGCAGGTCGTACAGGATCAGGGACCTGTCCAGATCGCTCATCAGGATGAAGCCGGCATTCCCCGGATGCATGGTTAAATCCCGCTCAACCATCGTCTTTTGCCAGAGTGCGCGGTAGCTATTGCGGTCATACGCGCTTAACGAACCGTCGCGGTTGGAGCGATAGATAATCCGGTCATCGAACTGTAAATTTTGGGGTTGGGTCGAACCTTTTAACCACCCGTCGATTTTAGCGCTCACCGAATTGATGATCGCGGTATCGCCGTTAAACAGATTAAACGCGATTTGCTGTTTTCCGATATCGCTGGGGCTAAAAACAGACTCCTGGTTTAACGCGATGCTTTGCAGTCGACGCCCATCTATAGTCGCTATCGAAAATGCCTGGTGAGCCTGCCCGCCGGTCCAGAGTAAACCCTGCTCAGGCATGACGACTGGTGAATAAATCCATCCGTCAAATTGTACGCGCCAGTTAATTTCGCCTCGAACTGGATCGATGGCATAAAGTTCGCCATGCAAACTGCCGGCGAATAGCTGTTCGCTTACCTCAGGGCTGAAAATAGTGCGTGATTTTTCGATATTCCACAAAACCCGGCCACTTTCGGGATCGAGTGCATACAGACCCTGCGAACTACCCACGAAAAGCAGTCCCTGGCTGATGACCGGCGCGAAGGTTTGCACCCCGCTAAGCATAGCCCAGTCGAGACTCAGGTCTGAGCGGTTAAATCGATAAACTCCCTCATCGGAAACGTATATTGCGTCGTCGGTGAGCAGTGGATTTTGGGGGCTCGCGGCAAACACTGTCCGCGTCAAAAAACCAAGGCATACCAGTATTGTCAACGACCAACGGAATTGCTGCATCAGATTTTATATCGACTGTTATCCCTGTCCGAGTAATCTCCAGGGCTTAAGTTCCCGCTCTCCTTATAGGGGAAAAATCCAGATCTGATTTCAGGACTGCCGGGTTTATCTGGTCGGCAGGGCGTCGTATGAAACCAGCGCCTCCACGGCTTCCCGCCAGGGTGCGCGATCCTGGTAAAAAATATTGTGGACCGGGCGGATACCGGGATCCTCGTCCAGCGTGCCGGCCGGAATGATCACGGAACGGCCACTTTTGGCTAACCAGGGCAGTGACGATCCGCACCGAGTACAAAAACAGGTGGCAAAATGCCTGGCTTCGGGGTACTCGAAGCGACCGACCGAAGATTCGCCACTGAGCCATTCGAATTGCTCCGGATTGACAATGATGTTGGCTGCGTAAGCGCTACCGGTGAATTTGCGGCAGCGTGAGCAGTGGCAATACTGAAAAACAAGCTCGGGTCCAGAGAACTGGTAGGTCACACTTCCGCACAGGCAGCTGCCCTTGGTTATTTTACTCATGCCTTAATCTCCAGTAGTGGCGCCGCATCGACCGGGAAAATACCGGGTGCGAGTTGCGAAAATATCGACGCCAGGTCGGCGTTTTTGATTTTGCGTTCGAAAATACCGGTGTCGACCAGTTTAAATATGCCATTGTGAACGCTTAGGTATTCCTTTTCTGTTTTCCGATCGATAAAGCGAATGCGTTCGATTTTGCGGATACACAGCCGAAAAAAATCGATATTTTTACCCACTTCGAGCACCGATTGCTGTGGATATATGGTGTCCGGGGAGTGGGCCATGACGTTAATTTTTTGATAACGCTCGATATCGATGAAAGCGATCGGGTCATAAATATCCAGACTTCCCTGTGTCCCGCTGGCCATTGTCCGGGGGTAATTGCCTTCGGGTACGCTGTTATCGAGAAATTCGAAGATAAATTTTGGCCGCGGTGACGACAGCCATTTGAACAGTAGCTTCGGCATTCCAGCGTAGGCTTCGACGCAGTGACCCAGAAAGTCTTCCACCGATTTGTAGCGACCTCGGACCAGGCCACGCTCCCACCCGCGTTCGACCGTCGCTTCAGGGGGTGTGACGATAAAATACATGTACATCGTATCGGTGTATTTGGCGTAGGTTTTATGCAAGATGCGCGATATTTTCTCGCTTTCGAAACTGTCGAAGCGAAATCGGTCGACCACCAGGTGGGGGGTCGATTTGCGAAAGTTGGCCTTGCCGCGGATATATTGATCGAGCTTGCGATCGACGATATTCATTTCGTTACTGGTCAGCCGGCCTGCATATTTGTAAGCCTCGCCGAGCGAATCGTAATCCAGTAGCAAGCGGCGCCAGATATCCGGACTGATGGTGCCATAGCCATCGGCTTCGATCCCCAGCTCTCTAATCATCTTCTGTAGCCGTGGGCGCAGCGAACTCTTGCCGGCGGCCGATGTTCCCTTGAGGCTGATCAGCATCGGTTTTTGCGCGTCGGGTATCAGGTCATAGCCTTCGGCTTCGATCGCCTGCCTGACGCAGGTGTCGACCTGCTTTCCGATCATGCGGCTGCCGTGGCGGCTGCAGATATGTCGGGAGGTTAAGTCGATGAGTTGCGCCTGGTCGTGACCCAGATGCCCGCGGGTTGCGATAATCGAACCCAACACCCTGTACAGGCCGCGGTAAAGCGCGCTGCCTAACTCATCGCTGGTGCTTAACCCCTGCTCCTTGAACGAATTGATGATGCGAAACTGCCTTTCCTGGGTGCCCTCTACGGGCTCTGAAGGTTTTTTCGGCGTACCAAAAAAGCGCGACAAAAAAGGTAATTTGCTATTGACCTGGGGAGCTGCTGGCGGAAACAGCGACCGGGAGAATTCGGCTTCGAGCAGGTCGTGTACCCGTTGGTTGAGTGCCTCGTGGGCCTGCTCGATTTCTGACTGTATGGGTACCAGGTATTTGCGAAAAATATGATCTGTGATGGTGCGAAAATTAATGCCGAGGTCTTCTTCCTGCTCTCCCTCGCGTACCACAATATCGGCATTGACACGTACGATAAGCTCGTGCAGGGCTAGCCGCATCGGTCGGAATACCACCAGTTCGTCGTGCTTGAGCCCGGTGGTGGTGGCGAACTCATCGATTTCATCGATTCTGGAAGTAACGTTTTCCGGACGATAAATCGTTTCCAGTTCGCGATACGCGGCAGGGATATCCGATTCGATACCTGGGTTCCAGGCAGAGTACTGGGTATTTTTCATCGTGCAGGAAATTTGAATTCTATAGGGGTACCCGGATATTATGGCATTTATGCCGGTAAATCAGTAACCTTGATTAGCCTTGATGGTAATCGGGGCGAGGGCGGGGTCAGGCTGCAGACAACGGACGGGTTGAATCTCTGTTCTGGCAACCGGCGGCGCCCGTGCGGATACCTACGAAACTTCGTCGATGCGGCGTATTGTCCCGCAGGCCTTAGGGGTTATACTGACCGGATGCAAAAAATCACGACCCACATTACCGAAGCAATGCAGCAACTCATCGAGAATTACAGCGTGGGTGCCGTGGCTACGGTTAACGCCGATGGCACTCCCGCAGTCTCGCCGAAAGCGACCTTCGTGATTGTCGACAAGCAGTGTATTGCTTTTGGACACATTCGATCACCGGGGACTGTTGCCAATATCGCTGTCCGGCCCGATGTCGAGGTTAACTTTATCGATGTACTGACGCGCCGTGCGGTGCGCATAAAGGGTCTGGCGAGAGTTGTAGAGAAAAACTCCGAAGCGGGCAGGCAACTGTCACCCGTATTCGAGCCAAACTGGGCGCCTTACATGGATGCGGTTAAATGCTTCGTCGTCATCGATATCACGCATGCCGAGATGATTTTGTCTCCAGCTTACGATCTCGGGCTCACCGCTAGCGAATTAAAAAAAATCAATCTCGAAAAGCTCAGCAAGCTGGGCGATTAACCATCGGCCGGAATCTCTCCTTTCTTGTGCCCGATATAATCCAGCAATGCCTGATCGAGAGCCGCATCGCGAAATCATCGATCAATACCCCGCCATCGGCTACATTTATAACGAAAGGCCAATCTTACGGCCTTCGTAAATAGCATAGGGAGCCGAGCGCGGGGCCGCGCAATCGCCGATGAGGTGAAAGGCGATACCGGTATCGATTAATGCGTGTTCGATGTCGTTGTACGCCATATTGGTGGTGGCGGTAACGATGGCTGATGCTTCTACTACGCTGGTCGACTCGTCCAGCATCGAACGAACTTCTGCGCGGTCGCCATGCCAGTGGGTAATCACCGATTCCACCATAAAGCGAACCCCGGCCTGGGCAAGCCTGGCACGGACCTCAAAGTCCGCCGTGGTACGGGTTAATTCCTTGCCAACGTAAGGATCGGGGGTGACCAGGGTGACATCGTGTCCCTTGTCAACCAGGTGCCAGGCGGTTCCGGTGCCGCGCCAGTTGCCACCCTCGTCGAGAACGATCACCGCATGCCCCAGCTCGGCCTGTTCGCGCATCACTTCTTCGCAGGACCAGATATTGCCATTGCTGAGGCCCGGTAGTTCTGCGTGTTCGGGCAGCCATCGCTGCCTGCCAAGACCGTCGGGCATCGAACCGACCGCCAATACCACTTCATCGGCTCCGAACTCGGCGATGTCCTGTTCGTCCATCGGCGTGAAGTACCGCACCTCGACGGCGAGTTTTTGAAACTGGCGCAGATACCAGCCGATCAGATCGGTAATCTGGCCACGACGCGGCGCCAGTCCAGCTAAACGAAACTGCCCACCGGGGTCACCCAGGGCCTCGACCAAAGTGACCCGGTGCCCCCTTTCGGCAGCGACGCGCGCGGCTTCCATGCCGGCCGGACCCGCGCCGACCACCAGCACTTTTTTCGGTGTATCGGTTTTTGTAAAGCGGTCGCCACCCCATTCGAATTCGCGTCCAACCGATGGGTTGACCAGGCAGGATATCCAGTAGTCACGTGAGCGCCTGCCCCAGCACATCTGGTTGCAGGAAATACAGCTACGGATATCGTCGTCATGGCCCGCGCGGGCCTTATTCGCCAGGTGCGGGTCGGCGATTTGCCCGCGCACGATCGATACCAGGTCGGAATCTCCGCTGGCGACGACATAGTCGGCGTTTTCCGGCGTGCGGATATGGCTTTCGGCGGTCACTTTGGCGTGTTTTACCACCGATTTGAGCGCCGCGGCCAGCGGCGCACCGAGTTTTTCGCCGTAGACAAAGGTGGGCATCAGGCGTTCCCAGTCAATATAGTTACCCGAACCGCAGGAAACGTAATCGAGGTTGCCGCTGCGGTCGTGCAGCGTGATGATTTCCTGAAAATCTTCGAGTGTCAGCGTGTAAGGCGTGCGATCCGAATAACTCAGCGACATGCCGATAATAAAATCGTCGCCGCAGGCTTCGCGGATCGAGTTCATTACCGATACCGACAGACGGGTTCGGTTTTCCAGTGAGCCACCCCAACGATCGTCGCGCTGATTCGACCAGCGGGTCCAGAATTGATCGAGCAGGGCGTGGTAGGCGGCGAATAGATCGACGCCGTCAAACCCGGCCTGCTGGCAACGCACCGCGGCGCGCGTAAAACCCTCGATGACTTCCGCGATGTCCTTTTCCGACATGCTATGGCTGCCGTCGGAATCGTGATACGAAGGCAGCCCGGAGGGCGACCAGTGCGGCATATAGGACAGGTCCGAGTCGCCGTGCTGCCCGACATGGTAAAGCTGCTGCACGATGGTTGTGCCGTGCTCGTGCACGGCGTCAGTGATCTTGCGGAAATGCGGTATCACCGAGTCATCGCTATGGCGAAAGTTACCGCGCGTCAATACCGCTGTCGGGTGCACCGGCATCGGCTCGACCACGATCATCGCCGCGCCGCCGATCGCGCGCTCCTCGTAATAGGCGCGATGGCGCTCGCCGGGCAAGCCTTGCTCGGACATGTTGGCTGTATGCGCGCCGAATACGATACGGTTGTCGAGCGTCCTGTGACGCAAATCGAGCGCTTGAAACAGGTTTTTATATTCGGTCATGGCAAATTCGAGCGTTTCGGTAATGTGGAATATA
>JBGMRM010000045.1:0-8925 GCA_048061415.1 Gammaproteobacteria bacterium
CGGGAGATGATCGAGGACCCGGACACCAAGATCGGGCGTCCCCGGCAGGTCTACACGGGCGAAACGAAGTCTTCGTACCTGCCGGTCTCGGAGCGCTGAGAAGCGGCGGCTCTGCCGGATCGACCGCGAGCTGGCTCCGGTCGATCCGCCCTCAGCGAAGAGTTCGGGCAATTCGAGCGGCGCTGGCACGATCGATAGGCGAGCTCGACGGCGTATTCACCTACCTGGTGGCAACCGGTAGCCAACTCGGCATGGCAAAAGACGTGATGGGCGCCAAGCCGATGGTGCTGTACGAGAGCGATGAATTTGTCGGCCTGGCTTCGGAAGAAGTAGCCATCCGAAGTATTTTTCCGCGTGAAATCGACACCTGGGATCCTTATCAGGGGGAGGTAAAAGTATGGGCAGCGTAACTACATCCCATGACATGGGGCTGCACGAAGAGCAGTTAGCAGGTCGTACACAGCAGCGTTTTTTTTCGGCCACCGAGGAAGAGAATTTCACCTATCCCTGGTCTTACGAGGTTGACTTCGACAAGTCGGCCGATTTCGATGCAGCGGATATGGAAATTTCTGCTATCAACCTGAAAATTCGTGAGTTGATGAAAACGGGTCACGGCACGATTACAGTCAAAAATCCTCGCGCCAAGCACTCATTGGGTGTTGGTATCCTCAACCGGTTGAATCTGAATTTCGAAGGAAGCCTCGGTTACTTCGGCTGTGGTTTGACCGATGGCGCCAACATCCGCATCAGTGGCCGTGTCGGCTGGTCCTGCGCAGAAAACATGATGGCGGGTACCGTAGTGATCGAAAAGAATGCGGGTTCGTTGTTTGGCGCCGCGATTCGCGGTGGCGACCTGGTCTGCAAGGGCCAGGCGGGGGCGCGAGTAGGCATCGACCAGAAGGGCGGCACCATCATCGTCGGTGGCAGGGTCGGTGCTTTCACCGGATTCATGATGCAGCGCGGCCGCATGATTATCCTCGGCGATGCGGGCGATAACCTCGGCGATTCGATGTACGACGGTACCATCTACGTCGGTGGCAAGATTGCCAGCCTCGGGGTCGACTGCGTAGAAATCGAAATGACCGACCTCGACAAACACTACCTCGAAGGCAAGCTGTCACTCTATGGCATGTCGGCGCCAAATGGTATCGACAAGATGGTCAAACTGACTTCGGGCAAGCAGTTGTGGAACTACGACAACCTCGAACCTACTGAAAAGAAGCTGGTGCTCTAGGCACGGGTTTTTATCCTGGAGAATTAACATGTCTGACAAAAAAATAGATCCGTATAGCCTGGGGCGCAGTTTTATTTTTCCACCCGAGGTGATGAATGATATTCATATTAAAGCTGAACTGGGTCGTTACCGTATGCGGGGTTTCTCGCTATTCAAGAAAATTCCGACCTGGGATGATTTGACCTTCATGCCGGGCACGCTGACTCGATTCGTAATCGAGGGTTACCGTGAAAAGTGTTTAACGCGAACCATAATCGGTCCCAACGCGAAGATCCAACTGGACCTCGATATACCGGTATACATTACCGGTATGAGTTTCGGCGCACTGAGTTACGAAGCCAAGACCGCACTGGCGCGGGGTGCCACCATGGCCGGCACGGCGACCTGCTCGGGAGAAGGGGGCATGATTCCCGACGAGCGCCGTTATTCCTCGAAGTGGTTCTACCAGTGTATCCAGTCTCGTTACGGCTTTAATCCGAATCACCTGCGGCTTGCCGACGCCGTTGAATTCTTCATCGGACAGGGCTGTAAGGTTGGCCTCGGTGGGCACCTGATGGGGCAGAAGGTAACCGACCAGGTAGCTGAAATGCGTTCCTTGCCGGCCGGTATCGATCAGCGTTCACCCGCGCGCCATCCTGACTGGATGGGCCCCGATGACCTGGCGCTGAAGATCCAGGAAATCCGTGAAGTGACCGATGGGCAGATTCCGATTCAGTTAAAACTCGGTGCGGCGCGTGTTTATGACGATGTGCGCATGGCAGCCAAGACCGGGCCGGATTCGATTTACATCGATGGTATGGAAGGTGGCACCGGAGCGGGCCCTCACCTCGCGACCGAGGAAACGGGTGTCCCCGGAATTGCCGCGATTCGCCAGGCGCGGCAGGCGCTCGACGATGTCGGTATGTCGGGTGAAATCACGCTGGTTTACGCCGGTGGTATCCGCAACGGTGCTGACCTCGCCAAGGCGATTGCACTCGGTGCAGACGCGGTAGCGATCGGGCACTCTGCATTGATCGCACTGAACTGTAATAAAGATATCCCGGAAGCTGATTTTGAGGCTGAAATGGGTGTCGAAGCGGGTTACTGCTACCACTGCCATACCGGTCGCTGCCCGGTTGGCATCGCGACCCAGGATCCGCTCCTGCGTCAACGTCTGGATCCGGATGCGGGGGCAGAGCGGGTTTACAACTTTCTCCACACCCTGACAATCGAAGCACAGTTATTTGCACGTGCCTGCGGTAAGACCAACATCCACTCGCTCGAGCCTGAAGATCTGGCCGCATTGACGATGGAAGCATCGGCTTGCGCACAGGTACCGATGGCGGGCACTCAACACACTGTCGGGCGCCCCGACATGACTCGTTTCTAGGGAGGACATAATGTCTAAACATGATGCTGCACAAGATATAGATCAATTCCTCGAAGGCGATGGCGTCGATACCGAACGTGAAAAAATTATCGGTCAACACATCGGTTATCGCTACGATGTCAATCTGCTACCCGATATGGACCGTTGTACGCCTTTCCTGATGAAATATATGGAAGTCATGGGCTGGCGCGATCTGAACTGGCTCGAAGACGTTCACATGGGTTATGAAGAAGGCAATCCCGCAGTATTCGATAGAAACATCAATGGTTGGGTCAGCATCCCGGAAAACATCGAGTTGCCGGATAACCAGCAGGACCGGGACATGATCGCACGCGAACTGCTGGTCAAGTTTCAGATGGGGGGAAGCCACCCGATGGTCGATCTGCGCAAGGCTTACGAAAAGTTTGCCTAGGAAATAATCGGCGGTTGGTATGTGCGCGCCATGGTTCTTGAGAATTAATACCGCTATTTATGCGCCCGATGATTTATTTTGGCGTGTTTTAGTAGCTGGTTAGTACCAGAAATGTACCAATAGTAATCTGTTATTGCAAGATCGTAGCCATTAGAGTCCAGATTGGTTATTATCTGGATTAACTACCCCACTCCGTGCGTGGGATTTGATCTTAGAAGAAATAACAGATCGTTCCGGTTTCGTACCAATGAAGTCTTAAGCACGGGGGTCATGGATTGAACTGGATTTCCGGGTCACCCGGCAAGGGGTAAAAAATAGGACCAGTTGGAAAGGGAAGTGGTTAATTTTTATCAGGGATATTTTTCAAGCTTAATCCAAAGGGAGGAATTTTATGCCGCACGCAGAACTGGAAGCCGTCCAAAGACTAGCCTTCAGTGTTAACTGTGAGGTATAGTAGTTTCACAGGGGTAAAATCTTTTTACATTTTTACAAGTTGAACGGGGTAATGTCAGGGGGTTTCTGACATTAGAGAAATAACAAACTATTAAAGAAAGAGGTGAGAGGATGGAGAACGAACTAACGGCACTCGGGATAATCTTCACCGAGTTTTATTATTGGTTGACCGTCGTATTAATGTTTCTGATCCACGTCGGTTTCGTAATGTACGAGGTGGGGGCATCTCGATATAAAAATCACACCCACACGCTGATGAAAAACACCATGCTTATTCCGCTGGTGACGATCACTTTCTATTTCTTCGGCTGGTGGATTTATTTCGCGTTTGTCAATGGCCCCTGGATCATTGGTCCCCTGGTAGAGGCACCATTTGCGACGCCCTGGAGCGAACTGATGGGCCCGCATTTAGGTGGGCCGCCGGTACAGGATAACCTGACCGCTGGGGATACAGCCTTCTGGTCGCGTATTAACGGTGTGTTCTGGGCTGCCTTCCTGCTGTTCTCCTGGACCGCCGCTTCCATCGTATCCGGTGCGGTAATCGAGCGTATCCGTCCCAGTGCTTTCTGGATCCTGGCTATCGTCATCGGATCTTTTATGTGGATCATCGATGCGTCATGGGGCTGGTCATGGAATGGCTGGATGGTGCAAAAGCTTGGCTATCACGATGCTTACGCGTCCGGTGTTATTCATGCGATAGCCGGTGGTTTTGCGCTGGGTGTATTAATGGTGCTGGGCCCGCGTATCGGTAAATTCGCGGCAGACGGTACGCCAAGAAATATCAACCCGCATAATCCCTGGCTGGTAACGATAGGACTGTTCCTAATCTATACCGGTTTCTGGGGCTTCTACGTGGCCTGTAACATCCCCATTATCGATGTGTATGGTTCCGCCATGCTGGATGTGGCAGACAAGAGCTATTTCACCGCCACCAATATCTACTTGCAACCGACGACGCTTTCCGCGATTACCCTCAACTTTCTGATGTCCCTGTCAGGCGGTTTGCTGGTGGCATATATTGTTTCGGGTGGCGATCCGTTCTGGACATACTCCGGCGGCCTGGCAGGTATTATTGGCGCCTCAGCGGGTAACGACCTGTATCATCCGATCCAGGCTATGCTGATTGGCGGCGGCGGTGCATTCATTGCCTACAAGATGCATTACTGGGTAGAACGCCGGTTCAAGATCGACGACGCCGTCGGTGCGGTTGCGGTACATGGATATGCTGGATTCTATGGCGTGGTCATAGCCGGTTTCATGCTGTGGGGTTATCCATCCTCACCGTTTGATGGTTATGCGGTTATTACACCCTGGGGCCAGTTTTTAGGCGCCTTGGTCATGTTCTTCGTTCTGGGTTTATTCCCGGGGTATATCGTATCGAAAATCCTGCACGGTATGGGCATGCTGCGTATCCCCCGCGAAATCGAATTGGTCGGCCTGGATATCAACTTCGAAACGTTGCGTGAAATGGAAGCCGAAGAAGTTGCACAGGCAATTCGTGCGGAAGCCGGTAGCGGCTCCTGATTTTACACATAGATAATTAACACTTTAGGAGAATATATTATGGCTACTGGTTTAGTCGATAACTGGCTCAATGTTGATACATTCGGTCCGATCTACCCTTTCGTAGGATCGGAGAAGTTACTGGTAATTGTGGGCGTCGCTTTCTGGATTATCTGGCATATCTGGCAAATCAAGAAGGAATCCGCCGAATTTAAGCAGGATATTGAGAACATCAATAAGCTAGGGGGACCCGGAAAAGTCCTCGATAATGAAGCGAGCAGGGAAATGAAGGATACCGTAGGGCGATAAACGCTTGAAGTAGGCTTGATGTAGTATGTTGTTAAGAGGCCCCTTCGATCAGGAATCGAAGGGGCTTTTCTATTTTTGCCCAGGAGTTTGCCATGATAAGAGATGCGCTCTCAGTTATACCTACCCGTCCGGTCCTGTATATAGCGCCAGTGATTGTGGTATTGGTGATGTCGATTTATTACTGGGATATCTATACGAAGTGCACAAATAACAAACAGTTTCGCACATCGCTAAACGGGTTATTATATTCAGTGGACGGGTCCGCGAAATTCCGGCTGATGGATTCTACGAATTTTATGTGGGATCGGGTCAGGATTATGGAAAATTTCGAACCAGGTAGAAGGAAAATCGAATGCCCTTTCGACTGGAACTGGCCCAGCGGTGAACGTGAATCTCTAATAACCTCCGGGTTATTAACGGTATTGATATTTGCCCAGGAGGGAAGGATTGTTGAGTATTTCGAGTTGCGCAGTGATGAAGTAGCATTTCGTGGTGCTGATTTCGGTTTAAAATCGAAAAACGCGGTATTTAGTGTCAGGAAGAATTTCGACGATCGCGGTGGCGTTACGCTGACTTTGAAGAATTAAGTTTTTTGGTGCTGCTGGAAGGGGCCTTTTTCGGGCACCGGTAAATATCAACTTACGGGCTAAAAGAGTGTCGTTTTATCGATGCTTTTAATCGATTGATGTTTGTAAAATACTACTTAGGAGATAGTCTGCCGGACCGGCAGCGAAACTCCTGACACCATTAACCTACTGCTGGGAGTACAGAAACCTTGGCTACGATTATTGACGGTAAGGCATTTTCGGCAAATCTGCGCGGTGAAATCGGGCGTAAGGTTGCCGTTTTAAAACAAAACCATTCACTCACCCCGGGGCTTGCGGTGGTACTGGTGGGCGAAGATCCCGCGAGCCAGGTCTATGTGCGCAGCAAGGGCAAGCAAACGCTGGAAGCCGGGATGAATTCCTTCGAACATAAGCTATCGGTCGATACCAGCCAGGAAGAATTGCTCAATTTGATCGACCAGCTGAATAACGATCCCGATGTACACGGTATCCTGGTGCAGTTACCACTGCCCGGGCATATAGACGAAGAATCGGTAATCAACTCAATTTCGGTGGACAAGGATGTAGATGGCTTCCATTTGTCCAACGTTGGTCGGCTGGCCATCGGCGCCGAGGGCATCGTGCCCTGTACGCCGCTGGGTTCGATGATGATGTTAAAGGACCACCTCGGTGAGCTTTCCGGCAAGAAAGCCATCGTGGTTGGCCGCTCCAACATCGTCGGCAAGCCGATGGCGGCATTGCTGTTACAGGAAAGCTGCACAGTAACCATAGCGCATTCGAAAACCCGGGACCTGCCCGGGGAATGCCGCCAGGCCGATATTGTGGTCGCTGCTGTTGGCCGCCCGGAAATGGTCAAGGGCGACTGGATCAAACCGGGCGCGACCGTGATCGATGTCGGAATCAACCGCATCAGCAATGAGGATGGCAGCAACAAACTGGTCGGCGATGTTGAATTTTCCAGCGCCAGTGAAGTCGCCGGTGCGATCACGCCGGTTCCAGGCGGGGTTGGCCCGATGACGATCGCCTGCCTGTTACACAATACCCTGCAACAGGCCTGTCGACTGAACGGCGTAGAGGTGCCGGAATAATAAAATTTCATCATCCCGGCCCCGTAATGTCACCCCGGGCTTGACCCCAGTACTGTCCGGAATAAATCTTTACCTTCAATTCTAACTTGATAAAATTGCTTGAACTGGCCCTGGCTACGTCGGGTGAAAGACCTCAAAACACGCTGTGCCGAAGCGTCGGACCGATACCTCCGTGTACGCTCTGATCCGGAGCGCCGGACCGCCGGTGCGCCGCTTCGATTCATCCCTGAAAAATAAGGTTTTGAGCCCTTCCCCCCGAGGTAGCCTCACTATCCAGGCTTAACCGCCGGGATGTTTTTACAGGGCCTTGTGCGACATTGGCAGGGGCTGTTCCTACAGCCCCACTGCATTCCCACCATCCATGGCGGTCACGTCGCGCGCGAGCGCCCATCTTCCCTAAACACGAAATTCGACTCGCTGCATTCTGTCCCAGGGCGGGCTGCTGATAAAACCATCTATGATCCAACCATCTGTATTGTTAAGGAATATCATTTGATTTGCTCTTCGACGCCGGGGTTAGCTTTCTCGGTGGCGCGTGACGAAGCGAATTTAATTTCATCTAACAATCGCTGCAAATACGGGAGCAGTAAAGTATAGAAGAACAGAAGTAATAATTCCAAAGTTATGGTCTCCCCCATAATTCGGTGTCATATTCACCTTCCAGGTTTTGTGAGTACTGAATATAGTGGATTTCCCCCAAGCCGCTAGATTAACGTTACCGCGCCAGTGCGGGCTATCTTTTTCGAATATCCTGCCAGACGATTCAGGCCGTATAAATTCGGGCTTTGTTCCAGCCCGCGGGCGGGTTAATATACTAAGCCATGGATCTAATTTTACAGCGCAGCTTGGTTTTTGTAGGCCTGATGATTGCGGGACTCGTTCTCTATTCGCTAATGTTCAGCATCAAAGCGGACCGCTATGACGAAATCGCTATCCCTTATTTAAACCGGGCTATACCTGAGTTGGCCAGTTGGGAATTCAGCAGACTGGAACCTCTATTGTCTCCTCAGGGGCGGGAGATATTTAAAACCGAACAGGGGCAGTCGATATATCGTCTTTTCAGGCAACTTGGGGAACTCAAGTCATTCGATAAACCGCAGTATCTGTCAGAAAAGTTGAATGAAAACGATGATAGGGCGGGCGATATTAATCTGGTCACTTATTCCGTTCCCGCCGAATTTGAAGCAGGCCCCGCGCTCATCACATTAAGCCTGCTCGTAGAGGGGAAGACTTATTCCATCTATCAATTCGGTATTCATTCGGAGATTTTCGCCGACAAACTGTAAATTGAGCGTTCATCTAGTCAATTAGAGATTCTTCCCGCTTCTTTTTGTTGCTCTGGCGGTAAATTGACGCCACCATTTTTCTGCACGAAATAGCTTCTAAGTTCTTGTTTTTTATTTAATTTAAGCCGAAATTTTGACGGTCCCCACTTAGACTGTACGAACACTTTTAATCGATCTTGCCTTCGCTGGTTTTAATCGTCTTGCTGGATTTACCGTTCTTACGATTAGGCACCACATCATCGGCAAGATGGCTGTCTATCTCAGCTTCCAGGGCTGCTTCAGTCAACTGTTTTACTAACGGCGCTAACACACCGTCTTTACCACTCATGGCTTGCTCAGACTGAATCGCCTTCAGGGCTTCGTTAAAATCAAATCTTTCTGTCATAATCAATTCTCCTAACAGCATTATGCTGCACGATTAAAGAATTGACACAAAATTTCTAATACTCCCTGCCATCGGAAGTAGAGTAAGAAGCAGGGCGTAGTCGAACTATCTCCCTGCTTCTCCTCTCCGAACCGTACGTGCGCCTCTCAGCGCATACGGCTCTCCATTCAAGCATGGCTCATAGCCATGGCAACATCACGGTAGCGGGAGGTGACAGTATTCCTTTCTTCTTCCCGTTTAATGTACGGGTTGATTTCAGGATTCCGCCATCGGAACTGACATTTTCGACTGGTAACCAGTCGACATAATGTAATTCCACA
>JBGMRM010000046.1:0-8878 GCA_048061415.1 Gammaproteobacteria bacterium
GGCCAGCCACCGTCACGCGGGCAGGACCGCGCAGCTGGAATTTCGCGAACTCGCATTCGCTGCGCTCGACAGGCAGTCATTGCCTGAAGCACCGTTTCGTTTCGTTATCTGTGTACAGGCATTGCATGAAGTCGATCACGCTGAGAAGCAACGATTGTTTGCGCAGGTGCGCAACTTGATCGATAAAGATGGGAAATTTTATGTGCTGGACAGATTTACCTACGATCACGAAAACTTCAGCGATGAATACCGCGCCACCTGGCAGCGGCTCAATCAAACCGCAGAACTTGCCGAACCCCTGGACTATGACAGCTATCACACACGCTACAGCGCCAAAACGGATCACGTGGCCGGTGTCGACGATTACCTGGGATGGATGCAAGAGGCAGGCTTTAACGCGGTTTGCATCTACCAGCAGTTTAATCGCGCATTGCTTTGCGCACGGCCGACCTAGAGAAGCGGTTGTTGGCTCGAATAGATCATCCAAAAAAACCCGCTTCGGCCACGACCTGACCGGAGCTTCCCTCTCGCACTCGTCATTTTACTGAGAAAAAAATTTAATTTTATCAGCCTCGATTGGCGTAGCAGCCTTCGTACTGGTAACGCCTTTCAGACCAGGGAATTGGACCTGACAGCGTAATCCCGCAGGAATTTTAAATTTATGATTCGGTAATTCAAGACGTATTCCGAAGGTGCCACTCGCTGCATCTATCACCTGGTCCACAATCACCACTTTGGCTGCATATTGGCCCCCGATTGGTTCTTCCGGAATGACTCTGGCCTTCATGCCTTTCTTTATTTTTCCATATAGCTGTACAGGCGCGATGACTTCGACATTTAACGGATCGATACTGGCGATCTTCAATAATGGCCGATTCTCTATCGATTCGCCGGGAACCACGGAAACATCGATGACTACGCCGTCAAATGGGCTACGGATGGTACGGATTTCAAGCGATTCCAGTGCTCGTTGAAGTTCCAGGCCGGCAATAATTCTATTTTCGAGAAATTCACCCAATTCCAGTTCGGCCAGAAGCGCCTCGGTTTCCGCTTCATCGACTACCTGCTCCGAAATAAGTTTCTTGCGATAAAGCTCCTTGTTACGCTCCAGGCGACGATTGGCAAACTCGGACCGCGCGGTCTTGGCCTTGATAGCCTGGTCGCGCTCCGCTCGGGCACGTGCAAGTGCCACCGTTGCCCTTTCGATACGGGATTTCAAATTCGCCAGGATCTGCCCTTTTTTCACAAAATCTCCACGCTTTACCTTCAATATATCCATCACACCTGAGACGGAACTGCTAACCTCGACCAGCCGATTTGGTTCGATGACACAATCGTTGCTGACGATCCCCTGTACCAGGCTATCCGTATCGCTTGCTGCAAAGATATGAGATGCAAACAGCATAAACGCGCTTTTAAATAAAAGATGATATCGAATCCGAAGCATATAAAAATTATTCCTGTAAACCGGAAAACGCTAGAACGTTTTCGAGATAGTCTTCGCTACGCAACACACGACCGCGGGAAATAGCATGCTTTTTCTGCGCTGAGCTTTGTGCAGAATGAGTTAACCATTGGGCAAAACGTTTAGCAAGCCAGGGAGCCAATTTCCATAGTGTAACCACAAATCGCTGGCTGAATTCAGACGTGTAACGAGTGATCAACTCGTCTTCGAGGCACGTTATAGCTTCATAACTGCCGGGATCACCCTGTCGGCCACACCGTCCAAATAATTGTCTGTCTATGCGCCCAGCCTCATGCCGTTCGGTAGCTATAACGTGTAATCCACCCAGTTTCAGCACTTCCTCGCCAAGTCGAATATCGGTGCCTCTCCCCGCCATGTTGGTTGCAACAGTTACCTGGCCTTCCTGGCCGGCAGCGATAATGATATCGGCTTCATCGGCGTCCTGGCGCGCATTTAATACGCGGTTGTCTATTCCGGCCTCATCGAGCAAGTTACCCAGATGTTCCGAAGCAGCGACAGATCGTGTCCCAACCAGTACTGGTTGGCCACTGGCATGAAGCTTCTTGATCCGAGCGACAATCAGGGACCACTTTTCATCCTCTGTACGTAATATTTTAAAACGCAAACCACGCCTCCGCACAGGCTTGTGTGGGGCTATTTGCACCACGCGTAGTCGATAGACAGATTTCAATTCCCCGCTCAACTCTTTGGCTGTTCCAGTCATTCCTCCGAGCTTCAAATAACGGCGAAAGAAACGCTTGTAGCTGATGCGGCCCAGAGTTTCCTGTTCCCCGGTAATATCACAGCCCTCTTTTACTTCAATCATCTGGTGCAACCCGTGTTCCCACGAACGATCTGCCATCACGCGTCCGGTAAATTCATCCACGATTTCGACTTTAGCATCGCGCACAAGATAATGCTGGTCGCGCTGGAAAAGGTTCTCAGCCCTCAGCGCCTGGACCACCAGGTCCTCTCGGTAACGGGTATTACGCCATAGACCGGAGAAAGCCTCGCAGAGTTGTTTCAGGCGATTGGATCCCGCCTCGGTTAATTCGATGTTACGCTCGCGCAGGTCGACCAGATAATCGACATCAGTATTCAGTTCTTTGGCAAGTTCAAGCGCTTCTCCGAAAACTTCCTGTTTGTGCCCTGTATCACCGGGGCGCGAGATAATAAGCGGAGTAACTGCTTCGTCAACGAGTACACTGTCGGCCTCGTCCACAATAGCAAAGCACAAACCTCGTAGAAGTAACTTTTCGCGCAATTGATTTTCACCAGTCATTTCGGCAAGTTTCAACGCGAGCTGGCTTGAATACCTTTTGAGTACCAGGCGATCACGTAGATGATCGAAGGCCACCTGTTTATTGGTGCAATAGGTAACATCGCACTGGTAGGCAGCGCGACGGGCATCGGGATCCATGCCAGCCACCACGGTGCCAACCGTCAGCCCCAGGGCTCGATAAACAGGCCCCATCCACTGTGCATCACGGGCCGCCAGGTAATCGTTCACGGTAATAATGTGCACCGGAATACCCGCCAGCGCGGCCGTGCATGCCGGTAGCGTGGCCATGAGTGTCTTGCCTTCACCGGTTTCCATTTCTGCAACCATGCCATTAAGAATGGCCCAGCCTCCGAGTAACTGTGTATCATAATGAGACACATTTAGCTGTATTTTGGCAATTTCCCGCACCAGAGCGAAGCTTGCGCCAACCAGGTTTCGCTCGAAACCATTTCGACGCAACTGATAACGCAATTTGTTTGCACGACTGATCAGTTCGGTTTCCGGCACTTCAGCCATCAGCTGGGCCTGGCGTTCCACCGCAGGCAGGATAGCCTTTAGATGAACCCTGTTCCCAGTAAAGAAATCAATTGGACCTTTAAACAGTGTCGCTCCAGTTCGTTCTAGCCAGCCTGGTTTGTCATCTTCTTGCTGAGGATAAACACCGAGTGCGATACGTCGTTGAATAGCAATGTCAGACATTGAATGTCCTGAGGAAAACCTGCCGTAATCGCCGATACCACTGCGCGGCAATTGCTTCGCGACCGTGATCGATGCGAACGAATACCCGCGTACCAATAGGCGAATCAACCATTTCTGTTAACAGTTCCAGTTCATATTCGAATACGGTTTCCAGGGTGCGCGTACCTGAGCTATCTCGCGGGTCTATGGCCAATCGCCCACCACCAAACGTACCCAATGCTGCGCTGGGTAGTTGATTCGTGCCACCAGGCACCTCGCGGGTAATTCGTGCGGGAAATACCTCATTGATGCGGTCGGCCAAACGAACTTCGATTGACTCAATATTGGTTCTGAGCAAACCAACATCATCCTGTGGCACGACCATATGTACCGATTTTACCTGGGGGGTTATGAGATAAGCAATAATGTCGCCCTTTTTGACAAAACGACCCGGGAGGTCTCTGGATCTAGGCACGTTAAATCGGCCAGATAATGGGCTACGAATATTGAATTCTGCTATCTGTCCTTCGAGATTGGCCAGATCGGCGCTTATGACTCGGAGCTCTTCTTGCGTAATACGTGCGGCTACTCGATCATCGCGCCTTTGCGAGGCATATAATGCGGTTAATTCGGCTAATCTTGCTTTTAGTTTGCGGGACTGTGTCTGTAGTAGTGGATCCTCACATCGAACCAGTATTTGGTTTATGGCCACTTCAGATTCAGGTTCGCTCACAAATCTATTGACAAAACAATCCGCGCCCGCGCGGATAATGGCTTTTTCCGGGAGCCAGACAACACCTTCAGCACGGGTCCACAACGGGGCCGGCAGTAAAGTTAAAATAGTGACAACTATACCTATTCCTCCTGCTGCCACACTGACTGCTCGGACACGCTGCTTTTCCAGCTGAACACCACTCAAGACAAATTTGATCATCTTGAATATCGGTAAAACCAGCATCATGAATACCGACCAAATGGCCAGTAAAATGCCGATGATGAAAAACTTCCCTGCCACGAACAATACGATTGCGAACATCACGAACAGTCGATAAAAAAATGAAGCAATGCTATAAAACACCAGCCATTTACGTTCACCCCTGGAGTTAGCCGGAGAACTGGCAGATTGACCTCCAAACAGATAACGCTGAATCAGGTAGCCGAGGTATTGATTGCTGCGTTTCCCAAGATTTGGCATTTCCAGTGCGTCTGCCAGTACATAATAACCATCGAATCGCAGTAAGGGGTTTCCATTGAAAAAGAGTGTTGATACACCGCCAATAAGCATCACGTTATAAGCAATTCCTCTGACCAGCCCATATTCTGCTGAAAGCCAGATAAAAAGTGCTAAAACCGCTAATAGCAGTTCAGTCATGATACCCATGGCGCCGACGACCATGCGCTTACGTTTTTCCCTGAAGGCTGAGGCAGCCGAGGCATCTACATAGGGTACCGGCATAAACACCAATAGCATTATGCCGATTTCATGTACTTCCCCGCCCCATACCTTGGTGGCAAATGCATGACCAAGTTCATGCAGTGCCTTCACCAGTGGATAAGTCAACCACAACAACAACAGATTTTGCGGAGCCAATACCCGATCTGCAAAATTCCCGGTTAATTCTGGCCAATTCATCGACGTGACAATGATCCCGGTCACGATTATGCCCAGCCAGACGAAGAATCCCAGCCAGCTGAATAAAGGACGTACATAAGGCAACCAGGCGTTAAGCAATTTTTCTGGATCAAATAGTGGGAAACGCAACGCCAGGGGACTCCAGAATCGTTGTTTCCAGCGCATTCGTTCCTGTCGCTGATATCTCTGAAACAGCTCCAGGCTATCCGGCGGCACATCGCTTTGCAACACGTCCGCTGAATGGAGTTGGGAAAGCAAACGGATGACTTCTTCCTGCCCCGGAGCATCGTCTCCAAGACGCGAAGCCGCAAGTTCCCATACCTCATGCATGGTGCGTTTTCCATCGAGCAAACCAATGAGCTGGTAAGCTGCTGTCGAAAAGCGGTAATAGCGTCCGGAGAGCGGATCTTGTAGCACGTACCATATTTCACCAAGATATTCATGGCGGTGTATGCGCGAGTGAGCCCTCAATTGAGGCCGCAGTTGGGCGACACGATACCAGGATGAGCTGAAAATTGGGTCACTCATACTATTAGCAGGTACCAGTCGTTGAAGTCGCTATTTTCTGATAGCTCATAATTAAAACCATAATCTAACCCTTCCCGATGACGATGATCATCAATAGTGCAATCGGCTCCACGGACATCAGCCTGCTACCTGAGAGAATAGATCCTGGGCAAATATCCGACATATTCTCAGGTTTTTTTTCACATTTATCTGGTCGGCATACATTTCTGTCAGGCGGCTTCGGTTTCGTAATAGACGGTGAGGAAACCCTTTCCATCGCGGTCAATTCCTCCCGATAGATGACCTAATACACGAGAATCTACCCGGCTATAAAGTTTATCGAGTTCGTCAATCCGAACTGAATAATGGCGGCATAATTGTTTCAAAAAAGGATAGATATTTCTTAAATTGATACCTGCCCGGTAGAGATTTATGTCGAATGATTTTCTTGGATTATTTCCTTCACTGGCCTCCAGGTATATAAATGGCCTGTTGTTCACTCGCTTGGCTGAATGAGTAATAATATTCCTGGCCACTTCAAAAGTGGCTTCATCCTCATCTAATGTATTTAAGTTGCACATTCGCTTTATAATTTCATCAACTGTAATCATAGGATAATACACATAATTAGTGAGTGCCGACTGACTGTTGTCAAATACACTCCACTTATACCCGAGGAACAAAGTCACCGGCTCATAAGGGGGCTGTGCCCGCTTCATGTTCTTTCTGATTTTATCCCAGTATTCGAGATAGATCTTATAGGTGCAATCTCCATCACCCTCTTCAAACCCCAATAAAATAAGATTGGCATCAGAGATATTGGTAAAAAAATTTTCAACGAATTTCTTTGGCATCCCCATCTGATTACATATAAAGGATAATTTATCATGATCCAGTTCAGCTTTATCAATGCCAAGCAAATAACGATTACGCAGTAGATGTTGATCCGTTAGTTTAAAGGACTTTTCATAACCACATTTCAGCTTTAGTTTTTCGACGAGACTGAACGGTCGTATATAGCTGTCGTAAATTTCATCTTGCTTAATCATCGGTATCTGATCAGTCGTTAATAATCAGGCTATTACTCCTAACAAAAATGTCAAAAAACTAAGGTTTTGACTATAAGCTCTCAGCCTGCAAATACGCCTGGACATATACCCGCCTTGTTTCGCAAACACCTTCAAATGCCTGTAGCGTTCAGCCCCGTTTTTTCCTGGCAGATTTATTTCTACTTTTGTTACCGGGTTTCACACTGGCTGCCTTTTTTTTAGCTGCGACGGATTTCTTTTTCCGGGTAGAGCTTCCTTTAACACCACTACTCGATTTAATCTTTTTCGGTGTGTGGGTTGTAGGTATTTCTGAGGCACCTGCCTCTCCGACACTGGCAGAAATATCTCCTGCACCCGGCTTAATACGACTAGCTAGCTCCGACACGTTCAGCATTGAATGTAAATGCAGGTAGATTAGTTCAAGCTCATCCAGCCCTGAAAGCTCGGAGAGCTTTTCGGCCGAAAGTTCCTTCAGCCGATCACGATTTACCGCCATAAACCCGGCAATGGCCATTTGTTCTCCGCTATCGAGATTTAGCTGTGCCTGCATAGAGTCAAGCAGGTTCAGTTCTCGTAAATGCTTACAGAAAGTCTGTGTACGCTGGAATAGTTTCTGATATTCCTTCTGGAACTCTAAAACACTATCGAGATAAGGTGTCTGCTCACCCTCTTCGGTAAACAACCGCTCGCCATCACCATCCTGACTAATGCCCTTAAATTCTTCATCAATGCATAAGGTCAGGGTTTTTCCCTGATCGGCACTGGAAAATACATAGGGGTAGCGACGCGCAAAGGCTGGGATGTATTTTGAATTCCACCTGTTAGATTCATCTATATAGAGGTTTTCACTATCACGAATTCCCAGCAAAATAACCGGCATAATCTGTTCTTCTAATCCAGCAAATACGATGGGATATTCACGCACCGCACTACGGAATTCCTGGGCCAGGAGTGGCATAGAGTTTACATTCCTGGCAAAGCCAAAATCATTCTCGATTTTGACCCCCCAGTTACCGTGGCGTGCTTTGGTAATCGGAACCGCACGTTCGTATATTAATAAAGTTTTACTCATTCGTTTGCCTACTCCTTACGTATCTTCTTTTAAGGAAAGTCTGATTTATTCAGGCCTTCCGGCAGTACATGGATGTGCTGCCAAAATCAGTGCCGTTAAGGCATTGATTTTGTGGGACAAATGAAAATAACACTTTTCATTTGTCGACCTCTGATAATCCACGGACGAATTATTCAGAGGTTCCTTAACTAATATATCAGGGCCACCAGTACCAGAACCAAAGCCTGAACCACTCAACTAGGTCATGGGTCCATATCCATCGAAGGCTCCTACGGTCTATCATGACCTTAGAAGAGCCTTCCATGCCGGGGCGTAGCAACTCCACTCCTTTCGTTAACCTGGCCTCTACCCGAAAGCGATTGCGGCCTTCTGCGGGTTCAGACACCGGGGTGATCTTTTCGATAACAAATGGAAACTGCTCTCGCGGTAGCGCCTTGAGAACCAGTTGACCTTCCTGTGCGAGACCCAGCTCCGAAATCTGACGCTCGTCTACCTGCAACACAACCCTGTATGCATTTAGTGGAGCTATATTAAGTAGAATCTCTCCACGATTTACCGGTGAGCCCAGTCTTTGGCTCAAATCACCACTCACCACAATGCCATCAAACGGGGCGCTAACCTGGGTACGTGCGATTTGTTCTTTGAGTAGATCCAGCTGGGCTTCCGCCTGGTCTAGCTGGGCTTTAAATATGTTCACTTCGCTGCGGTTTTTTACGGCCAGGGCATCGCGATAGCGTCGGTCAATCTGCTCTTTCTGACTGGACCACTTGAGAAAATCTAGCCGTAGATCACGATCGTCGATGCTAAAAAGCACCTCACCCTGTTTAACCACATCACCTGCACGAGCCTGTGCTTCACGGATGTATCCATTGATAGGTGCGACCATTACCCGCTGTACAGCACCCTCCAGTACCGCCTCTGCGGACACTCGGTAATCACCTTCCGCCATAGATAGAAAGACGAAGATACCCGCCAACACGAGCCCAACCAGTTTGGTTGCATAATGTCGCGGGCCAATAAATTTCATCACCAGGTGGCGAAAAGATTCTGCAGCTTTTGTTACCAGCAATCGATCGTCGCGGCGTTTCAATTCTAATACAGGCCCGAGTAACGCAGCTGAATGCTCTAACAAGTCGATTGTTTCACGATCAAAAGGACGTCCGACTGAACGTTCAAAACTCAGTGCCCCAAG
>JBGMRM010000047.1:0-8850 GCA_048061415.1 Gammaproteobacteria bacterium
TATTTTTTAAACACCAGTTTATCCGGCGTGTTTTTTTTGTTTTTATCGGTAGTGTAGTAGTGGCCCGTGCCTGCGCTTGAAACCAGTTTGATAATATCTCTCATGATAAAACTCCTAACACTTTTCGCCACGTTTGCGCATGTCGGCAATCACCGTGTCGATACCATTTTTGTCGATGATACGCAGGCCTTTGGTCGATACGCGAAGCTTGACCCAGCGATTTTCCGACTCGACCCAGAATTTGTGCGTATGCAGGTTGGGCAAAAACCGGCGGCGGGTTCTGTTGTTTGCGTGCGATACGTTATTACCGGAAACAGGCCTTTTGCCTGTGACTTGACATACCCGGGACATGCTTTACTCCCTGCTGGACAGTGGGATCGATTCGAGGGCGCGAACTCTACCAGAAGCCATTTTGGTATTCAAGCGAGTTTTGTGGGTCGGGCCCCGTACTTTGCCTTTTCACCCACGCTTTAGCCGATTCCTTTTCGGCGGCCTGCGGGCTAAGATGGTGGTTATTTTATGGGCTACAGGCAGGGCATCGATGGACATCGTTTTTATTCGCGACCTACAGATAGAAACCGTGATTGGGATTTACGACTGGGAACGTAAAATCAGACAGGTAATCAGTCTCGATATCGATATGGGGACCGATATTCAAAAAGCGGCCAACAGCGATAACATCGACGATACGCTGAGCTATAAGACCGTCGCCAAGCGACTGATAAAATTTGTCGAGGAAAGCGAGTTTGAGCTGGTAGAGGCGCTAGCGGAAAAAATATGCGCCATTATCCTGGAAGAATTTTCGGTTCCCTGGGTACGCCTGAGTTTGTCTAAACCCGGTGCGGTGAGCGGCTCGAAGTCGGTTGGGGTGATCATCGAAAGGGGCAAAAAACCGGCATGAATTCGACCGTTTACGTTAGCCTGGGTAGCAACGTAAATCGCGACCGGAATATTAGCCGGGCGATCAGGGAGATGCGATCGGCCTTTGGCGAGCTCAGGCTGTCGCCCGTTTACGAGTCGGCATCGGTCGGCTTTGACGGCAGCGACTTTTTAAATCTGGTCGCCGAATTTGAAACCGAAAGCGATGTGCGCGATGTGGTGCAGCAATTGCGCGCCATCGAGGACCGCCTCGGGCGGGATCGTAGCCAGCCGCGATACTCACCCAGACCGATAGACCTGGATATTCTGACTTACGACGACCTGGTAATGGATGAGCAGGGGATTCAGATTCCACGCCAGGAAATACTGCAAAATGCCTTCGTGCTCAAACCCCTGTGCGATCTTGCGCCTGATACCCTGCACCCATTGGTAAGGAAAGACTATCGGGCGCTTTGGCGTGCGATGGCGCCCGATGCGCCGCGCCTCGATCTATATGAATTGTCGTTAGAATGAGAGCGTAGAGCCCAATTTATTCGGCCAGGTTTCCTTTAATAATTAGCCGAATAAATTCGGCCCTACATTTTATTAGCCGAGCCGGGGAGATATTTAGTCGTCGTTTAAAATATTCTTCAGGGTATCGACCAGCTGACGGCACTCCTCATCGCTACCAATCGAGATGCGCAGACAATTGTCGATGCGGGGCGAATTGAAATGACGTACCAGAATTCCAGTCTGTTTTAATTCCATATAGAGTTCCGATGCAAGACGCGATGAATGCTGTACAAACAGAAAATTGCCGTTCGATGGATAGACCTTAAAAGCCAGCTCGGTTAACGCTATTCCCAGCCAGTCACGGGTTGCCACGATTCGTTCTCGGCACTGTTGAAAATAGGCTTCGTCCTTGAGGCACGCAATGGCTACAGCACTGGCCAAACGGCCAATCGGATAAGAGTTAAAGGAATTTTTGACGCGATTAAGCCCCTCGATCAATGGAGCCTGTCCGAGTGCATATCCCAGCCGCAAGCCTGCCAGGCTGCGCGATTTGGAAAAGGTCTGGATCACCAGCAGGTGTGGATAATCGGCAATCAGACTGACCGCCGACTCAGCCCCAAAGTCGACGTAAGCCTCGTCTATAACGACGACTGAGGTCGTATTTTCCAGTAAATTCCTGATCGCGTCGAGGCCGGGGGCTATCCCGGTAGGGGCGTTTGGATTGGGAAGGATAATGCCACCGTTCGCCCGATAATAGTCGCTTACCCTGAGGCAGAACCCGGAATCGAGTGGGACAGTCCGGTGGTCGATCTGGTAAAGAGAGCAGTACACCGGGTAAAAACTGTAGCTGATATCGGGAAACAGGATTGGCCCGCGACCCTGGAAAAATGCCTGGAAACTGTGCGCCAGGACTTCATCGGAACCGTTGCCGATAAATACCTGGCCTGCTTCAAGGCCGAAATAATCCGCCAGTGCCTGTCGCAGTTCGCTCGATTCGGGATCTGGATAGCACCGCAGGGACTCGACCGGGTAACTTTGAATCGCCCGCGCGACTGCGGGTGAGGGTGGGTAGGGGTTTTCGTTGGTGTTCAGCTTGATGTATTGATTACCCTGCGGCTGCTCTCCCGGAACGTAAGGATCAAGCTGATGCACGATGTCAGACCAGAGCTGGCTCATAGCGTCTCAGATCGAAGCGAGCAGGCGCCCACCGTCGACACGGATGACTTCGCCGGTAATGTAGTCCTGGCAGAGCAGGAACAACACCGTTTGCGCAATGGAATCCGGACTACCGGTACGTTGTAATGGAATTTTTTTCAATAGCTCCTGCTGCATTTTCGGTTCGCTGGCGTCGCTGCTTTCGGGCCAGAGTATCGCGCCCGGCGCGATGCCGTTGACGCGTACCTCGGGCGCCATTTCCAGCGCCAGCGATTTCACCAGCATCTGACTGGCCGCCTTGGCGCAACAGTACAGGCTGTGATTTTTTAGCGGCGACGAGGCGTAAATGTCGAGCATATTGACGATTGCCCCGCTGGATTCGCGCAAAGCCGGGTAGCAGGCCTGCGACAGGAACAGGGGTGCTTTTAAATTGCTACCGATCAGGTCCTGCCACTCACGTTCGCCGATTTCACCCAGTCGAGTGGGGTAAAAACTCGAGGCATTATTGATCAGGATATCGAGGCCCCCTAAAGCCTGGGTAGCCTTTTGGGCGAGCGTTTCTATTGCGCCGATATCGCACAGGTCAGCCTGGTGGCAGACCGCCGAGCCTGGGCGTAGCGTATTAAAATCCTGTTCGAGCGTTTGCGCAGCGGCATTTGAACTGCGGTAATGGATGATGAGATTTGCGCCATTTTGATGTAGAGTGCGAGCGATTTGCGCACCTATTCGATTCGCGGCGCCGGTCACCAGCGCGGATTTTCCAGCAAGCAACATGTAACGTGGGCAGTTAAAAAGAGTGTCATCATATCATCCTCAGGAGCTAGCGCAATTACCGCCGCCGGGCGCGCAGGAAGTCGAGCACAGTAATCGGCTTATCGATTTCCTGGTGGCCGAAATCGAGCGCCGGGATGGTGTAATTCCATTCAGCGAATATATGGACCAGGTACTCTACCGGCCGGGGCTGGGTTACTACAGCGCGGGAAAGACCAAATTTGGCGAAGCCGGGGATTTCGTTACCGCACCCGAGATTTCCAGCCTGTTTGGAGGCACACTGGCGAGCCAGTGCGAGTCATTTTTAGCTCAGGGTTGTGCAGCAGATATACTCGAATTCGGCGCTGGCAGTGGGCGCTTATGCGCGCAGCTGCTGTCGAATCTGCCCGCGCTAACGAGCTATAGTATTATCGAACTGAGTGCCGATTTGCGCGAACGGCAACAGGATATCTTACAGCAACGCTTAGAGCGGCATCTGTACGACAAAGTCGTGTGGCTGGACGAGTTACCCGTTGGTTTCGATGGCATTGTTCTCGGTAACGAGCTACTCGATGCGATGCCGGTGCACATGGTTGCAAAACATCAGCAGTGGCAGGAACTCGGCGTGGGTTTCGATGGCAGGCGTTTCCACTGGCGTTATTTTTCCGATAGCAGCGATGCCGTATCGGCCATTCAAAATATAGAGAACGAGCTAGGCTCTATGCCCGAGGGCTATAGTACCGAGGTAAACCTGAACTATATGCCCTGGCTCAGGGCTTTAGAGGCCAGCACGCAACGGGTGGTAGTGATGCTGATCGATTATGGTTACGAACAGGCGCAGTACTATCATCCCGAGCGTCGCGATGGGACGCTGATGTGTCACTATCGACATCGCGCCCACCCGGATCCGCTGATTTATCCCGGGCTGCAGGATATCACCGCATTTGTCGATTTCGACGCCCTCGCCGAGGCTGCGGTCGAGTGCGGGTTCGAGATTGGTGGATTCTCGACCCAGGGGCATTTCCTGCTCGCGAATGGATTGCTCGAGCTGGCGGCACAGACCAACCTGGGACAAGACACGCGGGCGCATCTCGATGTCGCGCAACAGGTAAAAACCCTGACTCTGGCCACTGAAATGGGCGAGAAATTCAAGGTACTATGTCTGCAAAAAAATTTAAACCTGGATTTTCCGGCATTGGCGGCGGCAGGTATACATGGATAGCATTCAAATAGCGGTCCTGGCTATCGTCCAGGGGCTTACCGAATTCCTGCCGATTTCGAGTTCGGCACATTTGATCCTGGTGCCCCTGGTATTAGACTGGCCCGACCAGGGGCTGGCGTTTGATATCGCCGTGCATCTTGGAACCCTGATGGCAGTGCTGGTTTATTTCCGTACCGAGCTGGCGGTGATGACCGTTGACTGGAGCAGGGGCCTCGCAGGTGGTGAAACCACGAAAGATAGTCGGCTCGCCTGGTGGGTCATACTGGGGACAATACCCGCAGTTGTCGTTGGCTACCTGTTCAAGGGCGTGGTTGAAACTGAACTGCGTTCTCCCTGGGTGATTGCACTGGCGACGATTGGTTTTGGCCTGTTACTATGGTTGGCCGACAGCAGGAAATCGAAAACACGTGACGAGTACCAGCTTACACTGGGAAATGTGTTAGTGATCGGCTGTTTTCAGGCGCTCGCATTAATTCCGGGAACTTCGCGTTCGGGCATTACCATGACCGCGGCCCTGCTGCTTGGCCTGAGCCGCCGGTCCGCGGCGCGATTTTCGTTTCTATTGTCGATACCGATTATTCTCGCCAGCGGCGTGCTGCAAGCCCTGGAATTGTCGCAAACGCCGCAGACAGTTGACTGGTTTGCATTGCTGCTGGCAGTGGTGTTATCGGCCCTGAGTGCAGGATTGTGCATCCACCTGTTTCTGCGCCTGATCGAAAGAATCGGGATGTTGCCTTTTGTGATATACCGCCTCTTACTGGGTGCGGTTTTGATCGCACTACTGCTTTAAGCGGGAAAAACCGATAGCTGATTGCGACCATTGGACTTGGCGCTATACAAGGCTTTATCCGCTCGTTGGACGACGCAGTCGATACTTTTGTCCTCCAGGCCGTGGCTTGAGAGACCGATACTGACGCTTAATGGGCGGTTTGATTCCGCCTGATAACCGATTTCGATGGTTTGCAGTAATTCCTCGGCCAGTGCCGTTGCGGCGCCGGTATCGGTATTGGCGAGCAACAGGATAAACTCATCGCCGCCGACGCGCGCGAGGATGTCGGAATCCCGGGCACGGTTTTTCATCGTCGCCGCGACGGCCCTGAGCGTGTCGTCACCGGCTTTATGACCGTATTGATCGTTTACCCGCTTGAAATTATCGATGTCGATGTAAAGCAGTGAAAAGGGGTATTGGATCTCTGCGATAGCTTGAACTGGCGGGTCGCAAGCGAGTGGAAATGCCGACGATTATACAGGCCTGTGAGCGCGTCGGTTACCGCCAGTTTCCGGGCATTGACTACGGCTTTTTCATTTAAACGGACATACAGGTAAATACTGACCGACAACACCAGAAAACTGCAAAATATGTTAACGTTCTGGATCAGGTCGATATCCGGCTGGAGAAAATTAAATGGTCGGATGCCAGTGTCGGTCCTGAGCTGAATAATCGCGAGCGCAACTATGACTATAATCGAGTAAGCGAGGCGGGATTTTTTTTCTGAGGCATCGAATACCATGAAAACGAGCGGTATCGCTACCAGGAAATAGAGCGGGAAATACGCCTCCTTGGGAAATAAGTAAGTCGATTGCAAAGTGACCTGAATGATAAAGGTGATACCCAGAAAATGTTTGCCAAGCCAGACCTGCTTCGACAGGTAAAAAATGAAAGTGCAGAGGTAAATCAGGCTAAATACCAGATTGGTAACGCCGCCATAGAAGTAGCCAAGATAAAACAGGAAGGCAATAAAATAGAAAAAAGATATTGCGCTACCGATCGCAGGCAGGAAATAGAGTAATATCTTCTCCTGCGTAAATATCACCGGCTCTGCTTCGCTTGTAGCAGGGAAATTGTTAATTTCAGTGGACACTAATTTTTTTTTATAGCCAACGAAAACCCCGAATATAGCCGACGATAGTCATGAATAGCAAAATTCAAATTGAGATTGATTTACAACTTCGGTATTTATGGCTGGGTTTTGGCTATGCACTGCTAGTCGCTCTGGCGGTATTATCGCTGATTCCTGGCCCCGATATCGGGGTCAACGACAAGCTCATGCATTTTTTAGCCTATGGTCTGTTATCTGGCTGGTTTAGCCTGATCGTCCGATACCCAAGGTCGCTCTGGCTGGTTTTTTTCGGTCTGACCGGCTTCGGTTTGTTGATGGAGTATTTACAGGGGCTGACCAGTTATAGAATGCCGGATATCGGCGATGCGGTAGCGAACGGTCTAGGTGTGCTGCTCGGCATGGCCAGCCGTTTTTCGCCATTGCGTCGGATCATGGCGAAAGTCGATGAGCGCTTGCACGCGCTATTTTATGCTGCTGGATCAAATTGAGTCGAAATTCGGATATTGCGTCGCCGAGCGCCTTGCCCTGCAGACCACGGCTTTTTATCTCGGTGATATCGGCCTCGCGCAATTTTTCACTCAGCTGGATGAGAAAATCAGCCTGCGGGTAGTCGGCATTTTCGAAATTGGTTCGACCACGCAGGTCGGCCAGGCAGGCGAGAAGCATCTTCCCGAAGCGCTCCGGTTTTCGAAACATGTCCGTGCTGGAGAATAACCTGAGTAGTGTCGACGGTTTAAGTTCCAGGGCGCGGTGCACATGCGTATGGTATTCCGTGGTGATCAGTGCGAGGTCGGTATGGGATTTAGGCGCCCGCCAGCGGGCGCAAAATTCTTTTACCAGTTTGACACCTCTTTTTTCGTGGCCGTGGTGGCTGGGTAGAATATCGGCCGGGGTCGTGGCCTTTCCGAGGTCGTGCATCAACACGGCAAACCGGGCCTCGTTGTCGAGACCCAGTTCAGCACTTTTTTGCAACGCCATCATCAAGTGAACCCCGGTATCTACTTCGGGATGATAGCGGGCGGTTTGTGGCACCCCAAATAGCGCATCGATTTCTGGAAACAGTATTTTCAGTGCACCACAGGCACGCAGGCTTTGAAAAAATACGGCCGGGTCAGCTTCGCTCAGCGCCCGCGACATCTCGCTCCAGACACGCTCGGCCACCAGTGAGTCCAGTTCCCCGGAGCTGCCCATCTCGCGCATTAAATCGATCGTCTCGGTGGCTATTTTAAATCCGAGCCTATGGAATCGAGCTGCGAATCGCGCCACGCGCAATACCCGTACCGGGTCTTCTACGAAGGCCTGCGATACGTGTCGCAGGGTTCTCGATTCGAGGTCGCGTTGCCCACCGAAGGGGTCGATTAGCCGACCCTCTTCGTCTTCAGCCATCGCATTAATAGTCAGGTCGCGACGCGACAGGTCCTGTTCGATGGTAATCGCCGGGTCGGTAACAAATTCGAAGCCGTGGTAACCGGGAGCCGTTTTGCGTTCGCTGCGGGCGAGCGCATATTCCTGTTTGGATTCGGGGTGTAAGAATACCGGGAAGTCCTTGCCGATAGACTTAAATCCAGCAGCTTTCATCTCGTCCACGGTGGCCCCAGTCACTACCCAGTCTACATCGTTCACTGAAATATCAAGCAGGCGGTCTCGAACGTAGCCGCCGACGCGATAGCTTTTCACGAGTTTAACCCGACTTCCGGAAAAGGTGTCAGGTCATCGCGGCAGTTGCTTTCTAAAGCGGTCATAATGTTTCTTGTTGCTAAACAAAACGCCTATGTCCTGAATATACTGGCGCAGGCTGGTGCTGCAAAGTTCGCCACCTTCGCAAATATTGGGGGTTTGCAGCGAACGATAATTATCCATGGTGAAGAGCTTTCCAGGCAGGTTTTGCAGGATCAGAGCCTGTAATTTTGACAGGCCGTTACCGAGGGGGAGGATACGACAGGGTGCACCGATAGCGTCGACGATCAGTTCCAGGATTTGTTGCAGGGTAAAAACCTCGGGGCCGCAAACCGTATAGCGTTTCGAGAAAGTTTCACTATCGTTTAGTGCATTGGCCAGGCGTTCGACCAGATCGCCTACATAGACCGGGGCCAGTTTGCTGTGCGGACAGGCCAGTGGGAAGAAACCGACGCATAGTTTTAAAATCGCGGTAAATCGATTAATGAACCGATCGTTTTTGCCAAAAACTACCGAGGGCTGGAAGCTGGTGACCTGCATATTCTTTTGACCGAAGGTATGGAGCAGGTTTTCACCCTCCCCCTTGCTCCGCAGGTAAAGGCTGGTTCCGGTAGCCTGATCTGCGCCCAGCGCGCTCAGATGCATTAATCGGCGGATCTGATTGTTGGTGCAGGCAGTGACCAGGGTTTTAATAAAGTCAACGTGTACCTGCCTGAAGTTACTCGATTTGCGCTGATGCAATATGCCGATAAGATTGATCACCGCGTCCTGACCCTGGAACAGGGAATCGAGAATGCCAGGTTCGAATACACTGGACTGGATGACGCGAATATT
>JBGMRM010000048.1:0-8823 GCA_048061415.1 Gammaproteobacteria bacterium
GAAACAAGGCTGTCAAAAACCCGGATTTGGGGGAACCCCACAATACGTAGTTCTGTAAATAAATATTATAGAAATTTCTGGTTCAGTATTGTGTCCCCAGGGCCTAGACAAATTGGCTAAAGAAACGGTTCTAGCACTTTGTTTCATGCGGGAAAAAACTAAAATACCCCTAATTATTTTGATATCCTTCAGGTATGAAATGAAGCCTTCAAAAAACTTTGCAAATATCAAAAAATCCGACTGCGTATTCTGGTTTTATTCGATCACCTGATCATCCCAACACATGGAGTGTCATAGTATCAGCCAGAATCGGTGCTCCCGATCACCAGAATATGCAGAATGACGAAGATGGGTTTTTTAGATAACTCATTAAGGTAAGATTCTATCTACTTGCAAATCGGATTTTTAAAATGTCTAAACGAGCCGAACTCCGGGCGCGCTATATACAGGGATGGTATGAACTGAATGCCGATGAGCTTCTCGCTACCACGGTAGAAGATTTCGTTTTTGAAGATCCGGCTGAACCGAAAGCGGTGACGCGAGATATGCTCGCAGACTATATGCTCCGCTGGGATAAATGGACCCGAGCATTGGGGGCTGATAACAGCTGGACTTTGAAACACGAAGTGCGTCAGGACAGGGATGGCATTTTGACCGACTGGGAATGGTGGGCATTGAGAGGCACTGAAATATGCGGTACCGCCATCGTGCGAACTAGCGATTACGGCGTTTTATCTGAAGTAATCACATACTTTGACCGAAACATTCGGCACCCGCAAATTTGACCACAAGACCCGCAACATTTGGCTCGGCGTTATTCTCATCGTGGGCGCTTTTACTTGGATTCGGTATCCTCATGCTGGGCGACGGCCTGCAGGGCACCCTGCTCGCAGAAGATTTGTATCAGGATTTGGGGTCAGGTCTTTCTATATCACAGGGTCAGATTTGGGGTCACGGAAAACCTTCCCATAGGCTTCATGATAGCTAATTGAGAAAATTAATTTAAAGACTATGCCGCCCCAATTCCCTCTTCAATGCCTGTTCAATATCCCCACCAAAACAGGCAAAAATAACTGTATCAAGGTATTCGCAATCGTGAAGGCTTAGAAAGCTGGTATTAACGGCTATCTCACAGGCTAAATCAATCGGATAGCCGTAGACGCCGCAGGAAATCGCCGGGAAGGCGATGCTTTCAAGCTGGTTTTGTTCGGCCAGTTCAATGCTGTTTCGATAACAGCACGCGAGTAACTCGGCTTCGTTGCGGTCGCCGCCGCGCCACACTGGTCCGACCGTGTGAATTACGTGTTTTGCGGTCAGGCGATAGGCTGCGGTTATCTTCGCCTGTCCAGTTTCGCAGCCGTTCAGGGTTTTACATTCGGCCAGTAATTCAGGCCCGGCGGGGCGGTGAATCGCGCCGTCAACTCCACCACCACCGAGCAGGCTGGTGTTGGCGGCATTGACGATTGCATCGACTTGTAGCGTTGTGATATCGACCCGAGAAATTTCAATGTTCGGCATCCGGATGCTCCCAGAACTCTACCAGAGATTGTTCCAGAGATTCGAGGTCAGCGCAATCCTGTACCTGCCAGTGGGCCGGCAAGTGAGCCTGATAACCCGCCTGTTTGAAACGGTTATCGAGCAATACGACGATGCCGCGGTCGGTTTCGCTGCGTATCACGCGCCCGGCGCTTTGTTGTACGCGTGTGATGCCGGGAAAGCGGTAGGCGAAATCGAAACCGTTTAACTGTAAACGCTCGAAGTCCTGTTGAATCAACTGTTGCCCGGTATCGGCCTGCGGTAAGCCAACCCCGACGATAATCGCGCCGATCAGCGCGCGGCCGGAATAGTCGATGCTCTCGGCGAAAACGCCGCCCATAATCGCGAAGCCGAGCGTGTTTTCGTGTTCGAAAAATCGGGAAAGGTAATCGGCGCGCTGTTGCTGGTCGGCATCCCGAGTTTGCATCATGGTTTCGATGGCCGGAAACAGCCTGCAAAAGTGCTCGTGTACCCTGTGCATGAATGCGTAGGATGAAAAAAACACCAGGTAATTACCGCGTCGAGCCTCGTAACATCGCTGGATCGTCGTACAAATGGTGTCGATGTAGCGGTCGCGATGACGGTAGCGAGTATCGATGTAGTGACCAACGCTGACCTTTAGATTTTCACCCGGAAAGCTCGACGCCAGCCTGAGCACCTGCGTTTGCTCGGTGAGTCCCAGCGCCGACTGGTAGTATCCGGGTGGTGACAGGGTGGCTGAAAAACCGCAAATCGAACTAAATAATGGGTAACATTGTTGAAGATACTCGAATGCATTGAGACACAGGAGCTTTACCTCGCGTTCGGCGGGCGGTTTTTTAATCAGCGTGCGATGGTGCGCATCGTACAGGTTGGCGACGCATTGAAAGCGAAATATCGATTTAGCGAATTCCAGCGTTTCGGCTGCGATGCGCTGTTTGTTATACAGTTCCAGGCCGAGCTTTTCGCCGAAGCGGGCCGTGGCGCGTGTCAGTACTGCCGGGACTTCATTGCCGACGACTTCGTCTTCGGCTTGCTCACGGGCACACTTGTCGAGTGCATTGGCGATGCTATTGATCGCGCGGCGCATCGTCGGGCTGGTTTGCGCGAAGCTCGCGGTGCGTAACTGGCGCCGATTGATGCTGGCGCTATACATGCTGCGTGCGCGATCGACCAGATTGTGTAACTCGTCGATCAGCAAAACCTTGCGCCGCGCATCGCTTTTGAAATAACTCATCTGCACCAGCGGATCGAAGATGTAGTTGAAATCGCAAACGATGACATCGACCCAGGGCAGCATTTGCAGCGAAAGTTCGAACGGGCAAAGTTGATACTGATCGGCGATTTTTCGAACCTGCTCGCTGCCCAGTCTGCGCATTTGTATGAGCGCCTCTCGTGCCATGGACAGGCGGTCGAAAAAACCGACCGTGCGCCGACATTTTCCCTCCTCGTTGAATTCCTCGATATCGCTCGCGCAGGCGCAGCATTTGGCTTTGGCCTGGATCACCAGGTAACTGATCGCGAGGCCCCGATCGACCATTTTATCGATCGCCTTGAGGGCTTCGTTTTGCCCCGAGGTTTTGGCCGACAGGTAGACAATTTGATCGGCGATATCCTCGCCTATCGCCTTCACCGAGGGGAACAGGGTGCTGATGGTTTTGCCCGCGCCGGTCGGAGCTTCGACCAGCAGCCGATTGCCATTTTTAATATTGCGGTAGACCTGCGCGGAAAATCGATACTGTTCCGTGCGGTACTTTGCAAAAGGAAATTCGAGCAGGCGGGCACTCGCCATCAATTCCGCGCGTTGGCCGGAAACCAGGCGGTGCCAGCCGAGGTATTGGCGCAGGGTCTGGTTTAGGAAGTCTTCCAGTTCTGCGCGGCTGAATACCGTGCTGGTGCGGTTTTCCTGAAAATTAAACAGGTTAACATAGTTAAGGCTTACAGCGACCCGATCGAGATCGCGTTCAAGCGCATAACAGGCGGCGTAGCATTTCACCTGCGCCCAGTGCGCGGTGTTGTAGTCCTCGGAAAATTTGACCAGAAAACTGTAAACGGTTTTGATTTCTTCCAGCCGGGGCGGACTTTCGTCTGCAAATATCAGGTCTACGCGCCCACCGAGTTCGACCTGGTATTCGTCGACAGGGATTTCCAGCTTCAGCGTTTGTTCGGCAAGCGCCTTGCCCCGGTAGCGCCTTTGAATCTTCTGGTGGGTTTGTATGCCTTCCTGCGCGCTCGCACTCGGTCCGCCATCGAAGCCGAGGTCGCCGCTCCGGCAGCAAAATTCAACCAGCTCGCGTACCCCGAGTTTGAGTGAAATACTCATGCGTCCGCGTCCCAGCGCACCCGCGCGAGTGCGTGTGGGATATCGTGCTCGAAAAAAAACTGCATCCAGCGTTGCTGGTTTTTTTGCAGGCTATCGCCCGGACCCTTGACTTCGACGAGCTGGTAACCGCCATCGGCCGGAAACAGCACCAAGTCCGGGAAGCCCGAGCGGTTGTTGCGCAAATCGCGCAAAATGTGCTCGAATATTGACATCCAGTGGGCGAAATCGATGCGCGCCAGCGCCAGCTCGATGATGTCCAGACTCAGTGTCTGCCAGTTGACCAGTGGGTTCATCAAACCGTGTTTTTCCTGCCAGCGAAGGCGCACCCGATTCGAAATCTCATCATTGCTGCTAATCGATGACCAGAGCTGCGCCAGTAGAGCTTTGCGCTTGTGCCGAAAGTCGTGCGCGTAAAAATCGCCCGGGCGGGACTGAAATGGATGGTAAAATGCACCGGGTACAGGCGCGAACACCACATCCCAGGTCAGCAGGCCGAGGACACCGTTGAACAGCGAGTTTTCCAGATAGTAGCACTGGTTGGCGGTATCCTGTGCAAGCAGGTGGTCGACCACGGCCTGCTCCACGCTATCCTGCCGGGGTAATTTCAATTCGAACAACTTGGGGCTGTGGCTATACGCTGGTTGCGCAAACACGATATGGTTATTTATCTTATGCCGCTTGACCAGGCGCGCGCCAAACTCCTGCGCAAATTGCAGTTCTTCGTTACCATAGGGGTCGGCGACGATGGCCTGGCATAGCTCCAGTGCGTTTTCGATTTCCCCCTGCTGGTTCAACAGGCGTGCGATACGTTCCCGGCTGGGTGGTAGTACGCATTGGCGATAGTGATCCAGTGCAAGTGCATGATGATTGAGGCGCTCATATTGTCGCGCCACTTCGTACTTGATGCGCTCACTTTTGCGAAACAGCGCCGATCCGGGGTCGATTTCCTCGGGTATCGCGGCGAAGCAGGTTGCCAGCGTGTCAGTATCGTCGGGCGCAGCCTGTTGCAATAGCGAGTCTAGCTGATGCAGCAACCAGTGTTGCTGGATATCGACCGTGCTGTTATAGGGCCGGTTTGCCGAACCTATCGAATAGCTTTCGTACTGGTTCAATCCGAGGTCACGCAGTATAAAATCGGTCATCGATTGATTCAGGTTGCCGAAAAACAGCATTTGCAGCAACAGGTAACAATCCTTTTGCAATACCCGAATGATGCAGTCGCTTTGCGCGAGCGCCGATAGAAAGTCTTTGTCAGCTTGCTCCAGTAAATGGGACTCGAGTGCCGGTCGCCTGAGTTTGCGCAGATCCTCTGGTTCAGGATGCGATGCCAGCAACTCTGCCTTGTTGAATAGCCCGACGCGCTCGTGGTGTTCGATTACAGGATCGATTTGTAAAAACCGGCTGGCTTCGAGTTCGCGCATCGCATCGTCGATCGATTCGACTTCGCGATAGACCAGCTTGCTCAGACGAAACAGATGGTGGTTTCGATTTAACAAGCGGATATAGAGTTTTCTGGCATCGTCGCCTAAAGCCGCAAAGCTGTGTAAAAAATCAAGCTGGGCCGGTTCGAGAATATCGTCATAGAGCGACTCTACATGGTCGAACAGGATGATCACGTTGTCGAGGTAATAAGCCTCGGGCAGCTCGGGTTGCATGCCGATAGTGTATCTTAATAATACTCTATGACTTGCTAAATTGGCGATTTGCATGGGATGATTCGATTCAGCCAATAACAGCCGATTGAATACTGATCACCTATGTTCGCCAGAATACATCATTGGCTCGACGAAAATATCTTTAGCCTGGGGCGGGAATTGCGCTGGTCTTATCTGCCGCCCTTAATGGTGTACATGGCCGCCGGGATATCGGGGCTGACCGGCATCGTCGGCACCTTCTTCGTTAAGGATTATCTCGGGCTTTCGGCCGCATTTCTGGCCGCGCTGGGTTTTTGGGCCAATATTCCCTGGGCATTGAAGATGCCAATGGGCCACCTGGTCGACCTGATCTGGCGATGGAAAGGATATTTGGTCTACCTGGGTGCCGCACTCGTTGCGCTCAGCCTGCTGATCATGGTCGGGTTGCTGGCCGACCGGGATGCGATGACCGAAATCATGCCTGCGGGCGCCTGGTTTGTATTCAGTACGCTGCTGGCGCCGGTTGGCTACGTGGTACAGGATGTCGTCGCGGATGGCATGACGGTCGAGGCCGTGCCGCATTATGACAGCAATGGCGAAGCCATCGAAGAGTCCAGGTTGAAATCAATGCACACCACGATGCAAACGCTCGGACGCGTCGCAATTATCGGTGGCTCGGTACTGGTTGCAATGATTAACCTGTACATGTTTCGTGATGCAGAAAATTTACCAGAGTCAACCAAGGTGCTGGTATATCGCAATATTTACCTGATGGCGATGGTGATACCGCTGATATCGATCAGCGGGGTGATCCTCGCGAGTTTTATCAAACGGCGCGATATCAGTCGCCTGCTTGGCGCCGGCCTGAGCAGGGACGAGATCGAAAGGCAATTGCACGAAAATATCGAAAAGGTGAGCCCGAACTGGTGGATTCTGGGTGGCAGCCTGGTGTTTGTTATATTCACCCTGAGCATGGGATTTAGCGATTATGTCTACAACCAGGAAGTGATTTTTATCGGTTCGTTTGCAATTATCACCTTTCTGATTGTAAAACTGACGCGCGAATTGAAACCCGAGGCGCGCCGTACGCTGGTGGGTACCGCGATCATCATTTTTGTATTTCGTGCAATTCCATCCACGGGCCCGGGGATGAGCTGGTGGATGATCGACGATTTGAAATTTGACCAGTCTTTCTTTTCGGTGCTCTCCCTGATCGGGAGCGTATTAACGCTCGCGGGCATGTTTATATTCCGGCGGTTTATGGCCGAACGCTCGATCGCCTACGTGATCGGTGCGCTGACAGTAGCCGCAACCCTGCTGGCCCTGCCATTCCTCGGTATGTTTTATGGAATGCACGAATGGACCGCGGCCATGACCGGTGGCGTTGTCGATGCGCGTTTCATCGCGCTAGTCGATACCGCGCTCGAATCGCCGCTCGGCCAGATCGCGATGATCCCGATGCTCGCCTGGATTGCCAATTCGGCTCCGGCCAATCTCAAGGCGACCTATTTTGCGGTGATGGCGTCTTTTACCAACCTGGCGCTTTCTTTATCGCAACTGGGAACGAAATATTTAAACCAGATTTACACGGTATCCCGTGAAGTGCGCGACCAGGCAACCAACGAAATACAGGTAGCGGCAGACTATAGTGAACTGGGTGATTTGATCCTGGCCTCTATCCTGATCGGCCTGCTGTTACCCTTCGCGGCGATATGGATTGCGCGCGTGAGTCGGTTGAAGTGGGCTTAATCGATCCTTTTTCTGGCTAGGACGAATCTCCTGAGTCATTACCGGGAGGCATTCCTGAAAGGCGTTGATGCCTCCAGGCACGCACCCTGCGCCAGCCCACTGCCAGTGCAACGAGTACCAGTGGTACGGTCCAGAACACCACAGGGTTGTAGAAGTACTCGGAGAGCTTTTCCAGCATCGCGCCCCTCAGGCCTCCTGCCGGCGCCAGAAAAGCGGGAAAAAAGCACCCACGCGGCGCTGGTAGCGGCGATAATCATCTTCGAATATCCGGATCATACGCCTTTCTTCGTAGTATCCACCGATCAGCATATAGGTGGTATACATGGCGGTGTAAACGATATTGTTCAGCGATGGCCCGCTGGTCAACAGGAATAAAAGCCCGGCGGCCAGCATCGGGTGGCGCACCCATCCGTATACTCCGCTGACTTCGAGACGATGGGTCCCGAACAGCTCGATATCCGATGTCGGCGGGGACTTACCGAGAATTCGCACTATCCCCCGGTATGCCTGCTTAAACCCCAGAAACTCCAGGTAATCGCTCTGCAAAAAAGCGGCGTAGATTAACGCAATGGAACCTAAATGCAGGGCAACGAAGATTTGCCACAGCCATTCCGGATAGACGACCAGCCAGATATCGTAATCGGTGTTGCGCGCCCAGTGCAACGCCGCGACACCATAGTAGAGCGCCCAGTAACTGAGGCCGCAATACACCAGACGCCAGAAGTGATCGACGAAAAACGAGCCCGTCCAGCGCGCCAGCGCATTCTTGAACGGTTCCTGAGCGCCGATTGAATGAAGCAGCCCGAACAGGGCGAACGCGGTTATCGATGCTCCGTAATTGCCAAATACGGATGAAACCATTTAGGCGGCCGCCCTGGCCCGCTTACTGGTTCTCGTAGGCTGCGATGGCGGCCTTCAGTTTATCGAACTCTTTGCAGCCGAAGAAGCAGATATCGTCGAGTTTTTTCAGGCGTTGTTTGGCTTTTTCCAGGTTGTTGGTTTGCAGGTAAAGCTCGCCCAGATATTCGTTGGCGCCGCGATGCTTCGGGTCGATGGCTAAAGCCTTCTGATAGGCATTCAGGGCCAGGTCAAACTTCTTCAGTTTTCGGTTGCTGAGGCCGAGGTAGTTCCAGGCGTCGGCGTCCGTTGGTTTGTCGGCAACTGCCTTGGTAAGCAGCTTTATCGCCTTTTCGTAATCGGCGCTCTTAACAGCCTTTACGCCGTTTTCGTAATCACCAGCCTTGGGTTGAGTGGACGAGCTGGAGGTGCCCGCAGCCATAGTCGCGGATACCAAAGCGAGGCTCATCACGACAGCCATTACATACTTAATCAACATCGTTTCTCTCTCCCGGGATCCAGATTGTGGACGGTATATAGAAACTGTCGAGATCCCTGTTAACGAGCATGAATTATGCCACATAATCGAAGAGTATTGTGAGGTATGAAACCGGTATATACAACATTGTTGCATATAACACTGTTGTATATTACACTGGAGGTATGCAAACTCTTACGGCAATCCAGCAGGCGGTTTATGACTATACCAGGCGGGCGCTGAGCCAGGGTTTGCCTTTCCCTTCCCTGCGCGATATTGCCCGGCAG
>JBGMRM010000049.1:0-8758 GCA_048061415.1 Gammaproteobacteria bacterium
CAAGGTTTCTTTTCCAGGCTGATCGGGTGTTTGCATCGAGGGTTAATCGCTTCCGCAGATTTGTATGTAAATAAGTCTAGTCGAGATTTGACAAACCGGAGGGGTATTCAGTAAAAATTCAATCGATGCCAGCTTTTCTGAGCGCGTGTACCCGATAATATATAAAATACAGGAATTAACACTAAATTGGCTGATCAAATCGAATGCCCTATGTTCTGCTCGCGGGTCTGTTTCTGCTACTGGTCTATGGACCCCAATTATGGGTTCAGTCAGTGCTAAATCGATATAATAAAAAGACGGAAGAAAATTTTCCTGGCACCGGTGGTGAATTTGCCCGCCATTTGCTGGATCGGTTCGATCTCGAGCTGATCTCGGTCGATATATCCGATCTGGGTGATCACTACGATCCGATCAGTCGGTCGGTTCGTCTCACCCGAGACAAGTACGAGGGCAAAACCCTTACCGCGATTACGGTAGCCGCGCACGAATGTAGTCATGCTTTGCAACACGCTGCATCGGAGCCGATGTTTCTCTGGCGTACCCGGCTCGCTTATGTCACGGCCTGGGCGCAGCGATTCGGCTCTTTCCTGTTATTTTCAGCGCCGGTTTTTGCCCTGCTATTCAGGGTGCCATCGGTATCGGTAATCAATATAATCGGCGCGTTTTTAATCATAGGATTCGCCGTGATCATCCAGATATTAACGCTGCCTGTAGAACTGGACGCGAGTTTTAACAAGGCGATGCCAATACTAAAGTCTGGTTATCTGGAGCGCTCGCAGTGGTCTGGCGCGAATTCTATATTACGTGCGGCCGCCTGGACTTATGTGGCAGCCTCGCTCGCAAGCCTGCTCAACTTCTGGCGCTGGCTTGCAGTATTGCGACGCTAATTAATAACACTAACCCGCCTGTTGCAGGACGGGAGCGCGCCCGAACAGGTGATTGCCGCGATGAACACTACCTTTATTCAAATGATCAAGAACAGGTAGCGCGTGGTAATAACAAAATCCGGTTCGCTACTTGTTGCCCATGGTAAATTTGGTGCCGGGCGGCCGATTTGCGGTAATTTTTTGACCGCGCAGGCTTAGAATTCGGTGTTGGTCCAAAAGTAGTTGATACAGGAACATGAGTTCGTCCTGGGCTTCGATCGGAAACCCGGCGCGGCGTTTGCCGCCTTCCATCATGATTATTTCTTCGAGGTACTTCTGTCCCTCTGAATAACGCCAGAGGCCGGTAATAGTCTTGACGACACGAGGAAAAGATTCGATTGCCGCAGGGGCGCCCTGACGCTTTCTCTTGAGTTTTTCACTCTTGTGAAAAAGCTGTTGCGCCAGGGCAGGATTAATGACTCTGTTATCTACCGGCATTTGAATTGTGCTTTAGCAAGAATCCGCTTTCCACCTTTGTCCTGTCCTTCGGTTGGTTATCCATAAAGTTTAAGGGTAAATCGACCGGATACAAAGCCAATTTTCCTCGTATTGTCGAAAAAGTATATAACGAAAGTCGATTAAATCAAAATGTTGTCGTAATGGGTCGTCAGTGCAGCTAATTTACATTAAAAAAGAGTTATAAGTTATTGATAAAATAGTAAATAATTTGATTTATCGGGCATTCCCCTTAAAAACGATCCCGCTAGAATTCGAATCCCCGGGGACTGTGATCGAAATTCAGCCCTCTACCCAAATACTCCGCGGAACACACGTGCGGAAAACGGCCTGCGCCCAACTGCCGCGAGCAAGGTGTGCCGTCATGGGAAAAGAGGTTGGTGGGCAGCCACGAGCGCCTGAATTGGAGGCAAGGGATTTATATGCGGGTCGCTAGCGTCGGAGCGAATTGAAAATTACAATGCCCATGGCTATGACTTTATGATCGGGTAAAATAACGCGAATTCGATGAAACCTTCCAAAAAATATGAAACCATCCTGAAGCAACCCCAATTTGTCGCGGACGCTGCCCAAAAAAAGTCGCTAGCCCTGCTCGATCGATTATACGAGAGGTTAATACAACACGAGACCAAAGGCGCTCCAAATTGGTGGCGGAGGATTTTGTTTCGCGAAAAACCAGCGGAAGCGATACGGGGAATCTATTTTTGGGGTGGTGTAGGTCGGGGCAAAACTTTTTTAATGGATATATTCTTCCAGTGTCTGCCGATAGGGAAGAAAAAGCGGACGCATTTTCATCAGTTCATGAATGAAATTCACCAGGCTCTCAGGCAGGCTAAGGATATTGAGAATCCCCTCGAAAATATTGCCCGAAACCTGGCCGACGAATTCAGCATTTTATGTCTCGATGAATTTGTGATAACCGATATCGGCGATGCCATGATCATGGCGGGTTTGTTCGAAGCACTTTTCGAGCAGGGGACTGTGCTTATTACCACTTCAAATAGCCCTCCTCGAAATCTCTACCGCGATGGCCTGCAACGAGCACGATTCTTACCCGCTATCGATTTGATTAACCAGCACTGCGAGGTTGTCAATCTCGATGGTGGCCAGGACTATCGGTTAAAGGGCCTCGAACAGACCCACTTATACACTGTGCCGCATTCTTCAGAAGCACTGGATCAAATTCGGCACTATCTATCCGGGCACGTCAGCCCTTATCAGTCCCAAATACTGCAACTTGACATCAACGGCCGAAAGCTGGATTTTCTCTCGTGCGCCGAAGATACAATATGGTTCAGTTTCGAACAACTATGTAAAACAAGCCGAAGCCAGATCGATTACCTGGAACTTGCACGCCTGTTCAATACGCTCATTCTCACCGATATACACGCGATGAGCAGCCTGCACGACGACGTGGCGAAGCGATTCGTTTTATTGATCGACATATTATACGATCACCAGGTCATTTTGATTTGCAGCGCTGCGGTCAGGCCCGAGCAACTGTATCAGGGGAAAAGACTGGCGTTTGAATTTGAAAGGACGGCAAGCCGGTTGATTGAAATGCAGTCGCAACAATACCTGGCGCAGGCCCATACCCTGCAATGATTAACCAGCCGAACTCTGCAATCAATGCCGCATGGTCTGAGAATCGATAGTCGATTCGACTGAATGAAATGCTGCGTAGCTTCGGTTTGAATCGAACATTCACCAGCATGTAGTCAAGAATCTGCTTCTTTTTGCGATAGATGTATGAATAGCGTCGCGCTGCTGGAATTTTTCTGGTCAGGTCAACCAGGTCCTGGCCGACCCAGTCTTTGGCGACGCTCGAAGTCTTCGAATTATCCGGGTCACCACGAATTGTACCCACTACATCGAGGATCGGGTCGCTTGGTGTCAGCGCATTGAAGTCGCCTAGTAGCATCAGCGACTCCTGGGGCCTGGTTCGTTGAAAATCGTCGACCCAGCGGGCTACCGCCGTCGCCTGGGCGAGTCGTTTAAGATTTACCCGCTTACTTCGGTTTCCCGAACGCAGACCGCGCATCGAGCGTAAATGCAGATTCAGCAAGGAAATACAGGAGGATTCGAAGCAGGCTCGCAGGTACAGCGGCGGACGTGAAAACAGGGGTGTTTTATCGTAGCGTAATAGATCGCGCCCGAACAACTGGCGGACGTCCCTGATTTCAACTTTTGGCCGAATCAGGAACGCGAGGTTTATGCTGGAAATATCGTTGCCCTCTCGTATAACTGATTGATATTGTATGCCAGAAGCCTTCTGCACCTGGCTGGAAATTTGTTCAAGGACATTAAGATTTTCTACCTCCTGTAACGCGATAATGTCTGGCATTCCAAATTGCCCGGTTATCTTCCCAGCTGCAGTATTAACCCTTTGCCTGAATTTTTGTTCTGATACTATTTTTTCATTTCTGCCATCGTCGATAGAATCAAACAGGCGATTCATATTTTGACTCAGGATGCGCAGGGATCCACCCGCCACCGACAGGGTTGGGAAAAAAAGTGTGCCCGCCAGTGCCAGCATGGACAACAGACGCCGCGTAGGCGATGCTCGCGGCAAATTACTAACCCGGTAATTCAGGATTCCCGTACCCAACTGGACCAAAGCTGAAACAACGTGGGATTACTCGCTGCTATGACCGATTTCGGGGCGAGAGACTGGTCGAAAACAGACTCCCCATCGATCGTTTCACTTTGGCCCCCCGCTTCGGCTGCGAGCAGGTAACCAGCGGCGTAATCCCAGAATTTCTCGCTACCGTGTAACAGTAGTTGCGTTCGACCTGCCGCAAGCCAGGCCCATTCCAACGCGCAGCTACCGAGATTGCGTTGGGATTTATACGGATTGTGCTCGACCAGGCGCAACCTGATATGCAGGCTCAAACGTTTGAAATCGACGAAGGCAATCGACTGGTTGATCGACTCGGGTTGCACTGGCTGGATAGCTCTTTGCTCATTAATCCAGAACCCCTGGCCCTTTAACGCGGAAAAGAATTCCTCGCGCATTGGGTCGTAGACGATAGCCAGTACTATTTCACCAGCGCTGATCAATGCCAGCGAAACTGAAAACATCGGTAGTGTATAGTGGTAATTGTTGGTACCGTCGAGAGGGTCGAGGCACCAGTAATCTTTCCCTGAATTCATCGCGTCGAGCTGTTGCTTTTCAGGCAATTCTTCGCCGAGCATCAATATACCCGGATAGTCGATAAGCAAAGCACTGGTCAGGGATTGTTGCATGGCCAAATCGGCTTCGGTGACGATTGAGCCATCGCTCTTGTATTTTGCAGTCGAGTGGGTGAAATAAGGCATAAGGCTGGATTGTGCGGCTTCCCGAATGATACCCTGGATGATCAGTAGGTCGTCAAACTGATAGCGTGAAGCGGTCATTTGGCTAATCCAGTTCGATTTCAATCATATCGTTTTGGACCCTGACCCTGAATGTCCTGACGGGTTCGACAGCCGGTTCCTCGACCGGTATTCCAGTTTTCACGTTAAAGCGGCTACCGTGTAAGGTGCAGTCTATTAGGTCACCCCTAAGACAGCCCAGCGACAAACGGGAGTCTTCATGACTGCATCGATCTTCGATTGAATAAAATTTACCGTCGAGGTTGGCTATTAAGAGATTCTGCCCATCGACAGTGAAAGGCTTTGCAATTCCGGCTTTGATCCTGGTGACTGGAGTAACAGCTATAAACTTTGGCACGGTTTGAGTTGGAAAATAACTGGTTGCTAATTAGGAAATTAAAGTCAAAATATTAAAAATGAAACCGGTTCCAAATGCCTGTTGTGTAGCGAACCTGTGGCCTGGGTTGTCGATCGTCAAGATTCCGAACATGTCTTGCGCTACACTATAACGGATAACAAATGACACCGAAATATAAACCTTAATATCGCGTGCTATCGATGCCTGACAATCCTGACGCCGATAACCCATTTTTCCTCACCAGGCAGATTGCCAATTTGATGGAAGATTTTGCACGTGAAATCAGCCAGTCACCCTCTATTTTTCTACTTTATGGCGATGCTTCGGTCGGCAAAAGTCGCGTGCTGGTTGAGCTGGCGCGCAGACATTTTAGCGGGAAGGTCGTTCATCGTATCGATTTCAACACGGATCAATACCGCGTGGGCGATTCGAGTGAATCCGTCTCAGACAATAGCAGTGAACTGGCGAACAGGATTCAGCAACAGGTACAGAATGCTTCCGAACAGGAAATAATTATCATCGACCATTTTGAATCGGCGTCAAATAAAGCCCGGCACCAGGTATTTCAAAGCTGGGTTACCGATGGACTCGATAAAAAGTTCAATATCATCATCGGCGCCGATTCGACGTATTTTGACGAGATTCGCGGTCTCGCCAGTCAATATCAGACCAGCGTGAAAAGTTTTCAATTGAAGCCGTTTAACTGGGACGAAATAGAAGCCTTTGCTTCGTTTTATCTCTTTCCCGACGAACCCTCGAGCCGACTCGAAATTCCAACCGATATGCAGAAGCAACTCAGACACTCCAGGGGTTTGGTCGGAAAGCTAATCGAAATTTTGTCGCGCGATGGCGTGGGTGCGGCGATTAAACTCGGCGACAGGCCGGCTACATTGAAGAAGCCTTTAATTCTTGTCGGTGCTCTTTCGGCCCTGCTGTTGATCATTACTTTCTTTTATCCTTTATCTGATCGGCAGGACGAACTGCCGGCGCAAATAACCGAGGGTATTGCCACAAAATCCCCGGCAGTAGAACGGGAACAGGCCACGCTAGTAGAAGAAGCGCCCGAACAAATAGAATCGGTAGCCGAGATACCGGTAATAGCGCCTGTTGAGGAACCCGTAGGAATTCAATCCAACGAGAAAAAGGTGGAGCAGGCTATCGGGCCGGTTTTGGAAAACGAACCGAAGCCCGTGGTGATTAACCGGGTTGAAGAAGCGATAGAGCAGGTAAAATCCAGCACGTTAGACGATCGAGTGAAAGTAGACGAGCTAGCCGAAAACAGTGGGCAGAAGTTAACCGGGTTTCAGCAGGAACTAAACAACTCACTGAACTGGATTGAGAATAGCGATAAAAATCGAGCCACGATACAAATTATGACGACAGGATTTAATAGTTTTGCCGATAGCACCTATTACGCCTACCTGGATAAACTGGCACAACAGGATATCGATGTATCCAGAATCAGGATCTATCAGACTAATGTCGGCGGTGTTGCCGTGTATAGTGTTGTCTATGGCGAGTACGAAAGTAGGCGCGAAGCCAGCAACAGCATTCAGTCACTGCCCGATGCGCTAAAGGTAGCCAGGCCTATCCCTCGGTCCATGGGCAGTATCCAGGATGAAATAAATAACCAGGGATGATACAGGAACAGTTTGCGCTTTGCTTAACCAGCGCCAGGTAGCGGAGAATATATTGAGTACACATTATGATTTCATTGTGATTGGCAGCGGTCCGGCAGGTAAGCGTGCAGCGATTCAGGCATGTAAACTCGGGAAAAATGTGCTGCTCATTGAAAAGCGGGAATTAGTGGGTGGTGTCACGGTGCATACGGGCACTATCCCGAGTAAAACCCTGCGGGAAACTGTTTTGTTCCTGTCTGGCTGGCGTCAACGCGGTATTTATGGGCGCAGCTACAAGGTAAAGGACAATATTACCGCCGAGGATTTGACCCAGCGGCTACAGTCGACCCTGACGCATGAAGTAGAAATAATCCAGCATCAGTTGATGCGCAACAACGTCGAAATTGTGCATGGCCATGCTCGATTCAAGGACGAACATACGGTCACAGTGGAAGATTTCGAGGGTAATTTTGTCGATTATAGCGCCGACAAGTTTTTGATTTGTGTTGGGACTAAAACCCGGCGACCCGACAATATCCCCTTCGATGGAGACGCGATAATCGATAGTGACGAAATTATCGATATGCAGAGGATTCCGAAAAAATTGCTCGTCGTTGGCGGTGGAGTGATAGGTATGGAATACGCCACCATTTACAAGGCGCTCGATATAGAAGTCACTATCGTGGAATCGAATGATTTCGTGCTGGGTTTTGTTGATAAGGAAATTGTCGAGGAATTTATTCACCACCTGCGTGACTGCAACATCAGTTTGAGACTCAATGAGGAGCTAAAATCTATCGAGAAAAGAGACGACGGGAAGGTGATATGCCGACTCAAGAGTGGTAAAAGTATTCTGGTCGATACTATCCTGTTCGCTGCCGGCCGCCAGGGAGTAACCGACGACCTGTCACTGGAGGCAGTAGGCGTCGAAGCCGATCACCGGGGCCGTATCCCGATCAACGAAAACTATCAAACCAATATAGCGCATATCTACGCAGCCGGTGACGTGATTGGTTTCCCTAGCCTGGCCTCTACTTCGATGGAACAGGGTAGACATTCGGCGTGCCATGCGTTCGGGGCAGATGTGCATAGCCAGCCGGAACTGTTTCCCTACGGTATCTATTCGGTCCCGGAAATCAGTATGGTCGGACTCACCGAACAGGAATGTAATCAAAAAGGCATCTCCTACGAAATTGGCATAGCCCTATTTCGTGAAACCGCACGCGGCCAGATTATCGGTTTACGCGAGGGTATGCTGAAGATGCTGTTCTCCATCGAAACGCAAAAGGTGCTGGGCGTACACATCGTTGGCGAGGGAGCAACCGAACTGGTTCATATCGGCCAGGCGGTCATTTCGCTCGGCGGCACGCTGGATTATTTTGTACAGACCGTATTCAACTATCCCACCCTCGCGGAGGCTTATAAGGTCGCCGCACTCGACGCCTATAACCGGATGAATTTTTAAACAGGGGTCGCAAAAGGCAGGGACCAATTCATTTACCCTAGCATTGCTCCCAGGGTAATTTATCGTATCGCCAGCCGCCGAGCGTGCTGCGTTGGTGGTTTTCGTCCAGTTCACCTTCGAAGCCCTGCACGATGTTATAGACTCGTTTGAAACCATTCTCGATCAGTAACTTGCCCGCTTCGTCCGACCTGTTGCCGCTGCGGCAAATGAGCACCACGGGCACCGAGTGATGCTCAGGCGTGTCGATTACCCCACCGAGCACCAGCTTTCTGACTTCTCTGACAAAGTTCGGGTTTACTTCCCAGTCCGGTTCCGTAATCCACGGAATGTTGACCGCGCCGGTTGGATGCCCGATAAACAGGTACTCCATGTCCGAGCGCACATCGATAAAGGCGACTTTCGGTTCCTTTTGAATCAGTTCCCAGGCTTCGCCGGTGCTGATATGTTTGACTGCTTCTGATGACACTAGAAATAATCTCCTGATAAGTTTCCGCACTGGCAATATTTTATTGGCTAGTACACTGTAATACCAGCAATGAGTAGCGGGTTTTAAATAAGCCAGCAGAATACCAATTCAGTA
>JBGMRM010000050.1:0-8720 GCA_048061415.1 Gammaproteobacteria bacterium
GCTCGATACAGTAAATACTGGCCAGGTTACGAAAGGGGCTATTCAAATCCATACCCGCGCCATAGACATAGCGATCGTCACATTCGAGCCCGACGAAATCGGGTTGAATGTTTGCTATTTTGCGCTCGTGGGTCTTGCGGATCAAAAATACACTGGTACATTTTTTGGCGCCGTGCTTCATGCAGTAGGATCGAACTTCTTCGAGCGTATATCCCTGGTCGAAAATATCGTCGATGATAATGACATTGCGATCCTTAATTTCATTTTGCGGATAAGCTTTCCACAATACGTCCTTGCCCAGTGTCGCAAGTTTATATCGGGTGGCATGTACATAGTCGAGGGTAAGGGGGAATTCCCAATGACGCATTAACTGTCCAGTCAAATAAAGGCCACCATTCATGACGCACAATACGAGCGGAAAATCCTTTTCACAATCCTGCGCTACTTTCAAAGCCAGGTCTTCAATACCCTGTTCGACAGCTGTCCGATCGAAAAGTAGATCGGCACTGCTATGTATTTCCTGGGCGCGTTTAAGTTTCATTGGCTTCAGTTCAAGACCTGTCTATTGTTAAGGGCTGCGCTACATGTAACGTCGTGGTCGGAAATGCCATTTCTGACTGATTGGATTCGACGATAGCCGCGACTTTTAGCATTACATCCTGTTTAATCTGGTGGAATTTTACCCATTCGGTGGTTTTCGTAAAGGTGTATATAAAAAAGTCGGCCGAGCTGTCGGCAAATTCATTGAAATTTACGATCATGGTCTTTTCCGCATCGATTTCTTCATGCGCCACCAACATGGCCTTCACCTCGGCGACAATTTTATCCATGCTGGCCAGGTCTGAGTACCTTAACCCAAAAGTCTCGTAGATTCGCCGGTTGGCCATGCGCGATGGATTTTCTACCACGATATTGGTAAATACCGAGTTGGGTACATAGATGGGCTGCGATTCGAAATTCCTGATTACCGTGACCCGCCAGCCAATTCTTTCCACCGTACCCTCGATATTTCGGTCGGGTGAGCGTATCCAGTCTCCGACGGTGAAGGGTCTATCCAGATAAACGATCAAGCCGCCAAAAAAATTGGCCAGCATATCCTTCGCGGCAAATCCAACGGCTATACCGCCTATTCCACCCATCGCAAGAACGCCGGAAATACTGAAACCGAGGGTTTGCAGAATCACCAACCCAGCAGTGATGAGTACCGCAAGCCTGACCAACTTGCCTAGCGCTTCTGCAGTATGTTTGTCTACCTGGTCAGATTTTGCGCTAAATTCCTCTTCGGCGCCGCGAATCAGGCCGAGCAGAAACCAGGTGAGGCTTATCAGGATACCCACATCTCGAATCGAATCCGAAGCGGTGAATATCGGATTTTTGGTTTTCAGGTAAATAATATCCGAGGCTAAGCCAAGGCCAATCAGCCAGACGATCCAGCTCAACGGTCGTGACATCGCCTTGACGATGATATCGTCCCAGTGGGTGCGGGTGCGATTCAACCTGACCAGCACTTTGGTGATAAACCGTTTGACGAAAAAATTGGCGAACACGGTAATCAGGACGACGACGAACACCTGGATGGTCCAAAACCATTCAGGGCTAAAATTGGGTAACCACTTATCTAGCTCAAACATTACTCGAAAAAATCTCCACTTTCAGAAGGGTATTGATGTTGGTTGAAAAACTCCAGGCGCGCAATCGATTGTTGCCATTGCGCGGTGTTAAAAAGGTCCTCGGACTGAAGCGATGGCTTTCCATGCATCCTGATCATACGAAGCTGCGATGTCGGATTGTTATATCCCTTCAGCGTATCGAGAATTTCATCTGCACCCTCGGGGTTATTACAAACCAGCAGCATGTCGCAACCCGCCTGCAATGACAGGTTTGCACGTTCGGCGTACCCGCCTGCCGTTTCGGCCCCACTCATACTTAAATCGTCACTAAAAATAATACCTTCGAACCTTAACTGGCTCCTTAGCACATCCTCTACCCAGCACTTCGAATAGCCGGCTGAATACTCGTCGACCGATTCATAAATCACGTGCGCCATCATGATGCCGCTGAGGTGCGTCGCGATTACACGCCGGAAAGGAATCAAATCATGTGCTTCTATCTCATCGAAACTACGTCGGTCAAAAGGCATGACATGGTGCGAGTCTCCCTCTACCGACCCATGACCGGGAAAATGCTTGCCTACCGCCTCCATGCCTGCTTTTCTCATGCCGCGTATCCAGGCATTAGCGAGTCGAGTTATGGTTTCCGGGTCCCGGTGGAAGGCCCGGTCTCCGATCACGCTACTGACAGGATCGCCGATATCGAGTACCGGCGAAAAACTTAGATCGATTCCATAGTGGAGTAGTTCCGAGGCCATGATCCAGGCGAAGTTTTCCGCATTCTGGAGCGCAAGACCCAGATCCCTGTCGTACAATTCACCCAGTCGGGCCATCGCCGGCAAAATCTGAAATTGATCGCGAAAACGCTGGACTCTCCCGCCTTCCTGGTCCACCGCGGTAACCAGACGCGGCGACCGAATATTATGTATTTCCTCGACCAGCGACTTCAGTTGCTGCGGAGACTGATAATTACGGCTAAACAGGATAACGCCGCCTACCTGGGGGTGTTCGAGGCGCTTTCGCTCATCATCCGCGATCACATAGCCCGCCACATCGAGCATAACCGGTCCCAGGCTCACGGGTAGCGTTCCAGCAAAACGACCGCGTGTACTGCAATACCCTGCTGACGCCCGACAAACCCCAGGCCCTCGGTAGTCGTTGCCTTGATATTGACCTGTGGGGAGTTAACCGCGAGGTCTTCAGCCAGGTTTTTTTTCATCGCCCGCAGGTGCGGCGCCATGCTCGGCGCTTGCGCAATGATCGTCAGGTCGGCATTACCGAGCCGGTGGGAATCGGCATCCATCATGGATTTAATATGACGCAAAAACTCCCGGCTGTCGCGGTTTTCGTTAGCGCTGTCCTTATCCGAGAAATGAGTACCGATATCACCCTGTCCGAGGGCGCCCAATAGAGCATCGCACAGGGCATGAACGAGTACATCGCCGTCCGAGTGTGCCTGGAACGCAAATTCGCAGGGAATATTGACTCCTCCCAGCACCAGTCCTTCTCCCGGACCCAGGGCATGCACATCGTACCCGTGTCCAATTTTAATCTTTGTCATATGGGTGCTGGTATTTATACTGATTCGTGAGTGATATTATAACGATGACTATTGTGTTTGTATGCGCTGTCGGATCATCTAATAGCGGCTCAACGCATGCACATTGATCAGCATCGCGCTAAACAGGAATAGCGCCCCCGCCTGGTGCATCGCGCCCAGCCAGACGGGAACCTGCGTCAACAACGTCGCGATCCCTAGCAACACCTGGATAATCACCATCATACCGATCAATTTGAAACTGCTATTGACAGGGGCGGCATGGCCTAAGACACGCCCCCTGAAATACCAGGCAAGGAGTAGAATCCCGGTCATGATTGCAAGCAACCGATGGTCGAATTGCACCGTTACCCTGTTTTCAAACATGTTGAGATACCAGGGAGACAAGGCAGCGACACCTTCGGGTATCCACTGACCACCCATGAGTGGAAAAGTATTAAATATCGACCCTGCTTTAAGCCCGGCGACAAACCCGCCGGATATCATCGTGATCAGTACCAATGCCGTCAGCGCCAGTGAGCCGGTTCGCCACCGGCTAAAATTCGACCGATGCAGCGGCAGGTATGGCTGTGGATAGCGCAAATCCAGTATCACCCAGAGGATGAAACCGTAAATTAAAACCGCACTGATCAAGTGTGCCGTGAGCCGATACTGACTCACGTGCGGATTATCGATCAGGCCACTCTTGACCATATACCAGCCAAGCAAGCCCTGCAGGCCGCCAAGAAAAAACATCACGATCAATTTCGGTGTGAGTCCAGGTTTTATCCGTCTACGCCACCAGAAATATAAAAAAGGCAGTAGAAATACCAGACCGATCAATCGTCCGAGCATGCGGTGACTATATTCTAGCCAAAAGATGGATTTAAATTCGTCGACCTCCATGTTTCGGTTGATCTTCTGAAACTCCGGGGATTGTTGGTAGTAGCTGAATTCCTTTTGCCATTGTTCGGCACCGAGGGGTGGTAACAAACCGCTTACCGGATTCCAGCGCACCATCGACAGGCCCGACCCCGTTAATCGGGTCACACCACCGAGTATCACGATACCAAAAATCATCGTGAGGCAGAGTAATAACCAGCGTGAAATCGCCTGGTCCTGGTGGCTTAATACAGTCATCGATTTAACAGATTACGAATGGATGCAGTTTCAATTGGTCTGGGATATATTGTCGGCTAGCTTAAGGAATCTCGTCGGGTTTGACCGGCCACTGGCGTATTCATCGAGCTTACCATCCATGGTATTGGCCAGTTTATTGAGTCGATCGGCGATCGGCGGGTGAGTTTTTAGCATCACGGTAAGCGATTCCTCTTCAGGGTTGATACTGTCTATGGTGGTTAAAACGTCCAGTAGCGCGGCACCCAGCAACCCGGAAATTAAATTTCCACCTAGCTGTATTTCTTCTTCGGTCGATACCTTGGCACGGATTTTCCTGATGTCGTCGGCGAGCTTTTTAAGATCGTCCAGACTAAAGGACTGCGCGCTAACCGGCCAGCTTAAGAGCAGGTAACAGATCATCAATGCAATAATTTTTGATACCGGCTTCACTATTTCGACTTACCCTTGAAATGCGCGATAATCCGAGCAACCAGTTGCCCTTCCCTGGTGAACCCGGGCATCCGAGTTGAGCTACTCGCAAACTGTTTCATCCTGTTCAGTTCCTGCAGGTCAGGCCTGGCTCCTCTGATTTCTGCCTCACTCAGCCCTCTTATCCCTATGGTCGCGGTTCTTGTACTACTGCTGGTGGCACTACTACCGAAAAAACTGCTCGCCTTGCGTGAGAATGACGCGAGTCCTGACAGGAACCCACGTGAGTCGGGCTCGGTCTTAATCTCAGGTGTGGAGTCGGAATAAACCGTACGCACCTGGTAACTGCGCACCAAGCCTATGATCGATTTCTGGTCGGAAAATATCTGCTTCCATCCGCCCTGGCGTTCAAATACTACGACTTTGGAACCGGCCTCAATTCGGCCTACCTGGTCGGATACGCTGTTTGCCTTATCGTAAACCGTAGCCAGCCTGACCACTATCGCTTCTTCGGCTGCGAGTGGCAATATCAGGCTAAGCAGAAAAATCCCCAACAGGACTCTAACGCGATTCATGCCGGCTTTATTGTCAATCATTGCGCCGATATTATAACAATACGGCTGACTTTACAGAGTCCTTATATTTGACTTGCAATGGGGTCTAATCTTTTCTCTGGCGGCTCTTATACGAAATAGGTGTCGGATATGCATTAACTACCCAGTATGTCGAAGCAATAAATGTAAGCACCACAACTAGCTGAATGAGGTATGACGAACGCTCTTCTATCAACCCCGATGCCAGAGCGCTGAAGGCGATTAATAATGAAAACTCGCTGGCCTGCCCTAACCTGACTCCGAGCTCAACCGAGTTTTGCGATTTTTCGCCAATCGCTTTAAATCCCCAGTTAAAAATCACTGGTTTTGCCACCATCAACAGTGCGGTTATTATCAGCCCGGGAACAATGAGTTGCTGAGAAATCGCCAGATCAAATTTCGCACCAATCGAAAAGAAGAACAGTATCAGGAAGAAATCACGCAAAGGCTTAAGCTCTTCAGCTATAACCAGAGCATTGGGTACCGCTGCCAGGCTTATGCCTGCAATGAAAGCACCCATCTCGAAAGACAGACCCAGCATTTCTGCCGCACCGGCGACAAACAGGCCCCAGCCCAGAGCCAATACAAACGTATGCTCTTTTATCACATCAAATTTCACAAACAGTTTTGTTATCACGAATCTGACGGTAACGAATGACATAACACTTAACACAACCAGTTTGAGCAATAACAATGCGACTGATAGCGTAATGTCGTCAATGCCGCCCTCGGTTACCACCACGATGAGTACGATAGCAATCACATCCTGTAATAACAGCACACTGATCATTACCTCGCCAACATGGTGATGATGCAATTGCGTTGTTGGTATTAACTTCAGGCTCACTATGGTGCTGGAGAACATTAACGCCAGACCAATTATCAAACTGTCGATAAAGGGGAAACCCAGGGCCATTGCTACTGCCAGACTCAACAGCATGAATATGAAACAGGTCGTCAAGGTAACGATACCGACACGTCCGAGCAAACCGACGAGTTTGGCCGGCTGGAAGTTAAGGCCGATCAAAAAAAGCAGCAGGATAATGCCTATATGTGAAAGCTGCTCAATTTGCGCGGCATCGCTAATCAACCCCAGCCCCTTCGGCCCAACGAAGATACCCAGCACGATGTAGGCCAGGATAATGGGCTGCTTCAAATACAGGAACAGGGTCGCGAACAGGGCCGCACCGGCAAAAATCAGTACGAATTGAAAAATAATATGATCGAGCATCGTTTACGGTAATGCCTCTATATCGATATAGTCATTTAATTCTACCCATAAAAAAAGGCGCCTATCGGCGCCTTTCCCGTCCTAGCTGCACTATTTTTTTATTTTGCAGCGCTCTCCTCCAGTTTCTTTGTCTTGATGATCTGACCATCCAGGGCAGGGTCCTCGAGAGTGCGGCCATAGGCCACTGAAATAAGCTGGCTGTAGTAGACCACAGGCATGCTGAAGTAGCTACCACATTTTTGATTTATTTCGTCCTGATAAACTTCAACTCGGCATCCGGTTTGACAGGCCTGATTTTGCTCAGGTCCTCGCCGCATAATTCAAAAGCCTGTGCAAACCCGCGGATAAACCGACCGGATGCCGGGTTTACCTGGAACAGGTGGAAGTCCTGCAGCGGTTCGATCACATCGATGAAATCTCCGAAGCGCTGTTTGAACCTGGACATGATTTTCTCAAATAACTGGCTTTCTCGATCGATCCGTAGCACCTCGCCCTGCAACAGGATACGCCGTCTTGCAAAAAGATTTCGGCTGCCTGCTTCACTTTCGATGAACAACAGGCTGATGTTCGGGTTAAGACTCAGATTGATCGTATGTTTCGCCAGTTCACTGAGATACAGGTAGCAGGATTGTTCGAACCAGAGGTAGGGAGCATAGCTGGCCTGCGGCATGCCGTCGGGGTTTTGGGTGGCAATATGCACCGTTTTGAGGCTATCGCGCAGCGCGATAAGTTCCGCTTCTATCTCTTTGGAATTGAATTCGTCGGACACGATGGCCTGTTTTCCTGCCCTTTCATGGGGAACCATTTTGTCACATCGAAGGCCTGGTTCCTACTGCCGGGTCTAGCCTGGTGAACTAGCCATTCATGCGTAGCAAGCGGACGCTGCAGCATCGTTATCGCTCGCGATTTTCATCAATTTAACCTGGGTTTCGCAAAGCCTGCTGTATTCCATCATCTTAACCATGGCATCGACCGTATTGACGTTGCTGGCTTCGAGCGCGCCGGAGGTCAGGGAAATCGAGGCATCGGCTGGCGCGTCGACTCCGTCACGGGTTCTGAACAAACCGTCTTCGCCTCTTTGCAGTTGATCGAGCGGCGCATTGACCAAAAGGATACGGTCGACCGCTACCAGCCGGACGCCGAAGTCATAGCGAAAAAATTTAGTGAAATCGAAAGGCTGTTACCATGAGTAGAAATTTCGCCCAGCAATGTCGTGAAGACTTGATGCAGCTATTTAGTCAGCAATCGACCCAACTGCTGTCCCTGAACGCTTATCTGGTTGATATCAAGGACCGAATTGCAGACAATAACGTCGAAGCGCTGAACGACGCGCTGCAACAGGAAATCTTACCCGCCGGGGAATTAGATGATCTGGAACGCCAACGCCAGCGTCTATTGTCCGCCTATGGATTCGAAGGTGCGGAAAATGGCATCGAAAAGTGTATCGCCTGGTGCGATCTAGACCATCAGGTCAAAAATCGATACCAGCAACTTGGCGAAGCCCTGCTGCAGCTGCAGCATTCTTTACAGATCAACGATTTACTCGTCAACAAGGGTAAAAACAGAATCCGTCGGGCCCTGCATATGCTCACCGGTCAAAGCAACCTGCAAAACACGGTCATATACACCAAAGGTGGCGAGGCCCGGGACAGTGCCGAAAACCGTTCGATCGCTCGAGTCTGACCCACAGGTTTCTGCCGGCAAACTAAAAAATCCCGGTATCGAGGGAATCGATAAATTGCCGCAGATTACGGACATTCAGACAAAAAAAACCCCATAGCTTTATGGGGTTAACACACAAACATATCTCAGGAAAATCTGCCTACTACTATAAGCAACGAGATCAAACTAAACGCGACGCAGTTCTCACTTTGAATATATTCTGCGCCGACCTGGCAATCAATACCATTTACTGCAGAACCGGGCTATCGACCCTTCACCGGTAAATTCAACGGATTCTCAGTATCGATTCCATCCATGAAGGGTTTATGCCTGTCCTTGTGCGTTAATTGATAGACCAGACCCATCCACCTTCCAATTATGGCGCTGCCGGTGTCGTGCCAGGTATTGTCGAGATAATTCAGAATCAGTGCTTCTGGAAATTCAGGAATTTCAGCTCCCTGATCGACGGCAGCTTCTGCACGCAAGCGAAATTCACCCAGTACAGCGGCCTCAAATTTGCCCAGGTAATTTCGCGGGAA
>JBGMRM010000051.1:0-8674 GCA_048061415.1 Gammaproteobacteria bacterium
GCCAGGATACACCTGATTGCGGCCTGTGTTTACGGGTTTTCGGACGAATAATTGTGCCTGCCCCGTCCGCGCAAGGAACCCCAAAAAAGCAATTGTACATCGCCGTACTGTGGCCTTCGTTCCTGACTGCGACGATCGCGAGCGGATTGTTTTTTTCGGCTTTCGATCCAAAGTATATGATTCCCTTCAACATAGACACCGATATCAGTACGCTGGGAATCTATACGGTCGGTTTTTTTGTTTTTTGGGCTCTGGCTGCCCTGTCCAGTATCGGTACGCTCTATTTCACACTGACCTACGACCAGTCCACGACCAGCAGCGGTCAAACAGGTAAATAATGTCTGCGCATCTGGGCGACAGGCAGGCGAAAGTTTCAGCCGACGATCGGCAATTCGAGCAATTCCTTTACGCCAAACACGAAAAAATTTACCCGCGCGAAGTGCACGGACTATTTGCGCGTATGCATGTCGCGGGGGTGCTGGTATTGCTGGGAATATTTTATGGTGTACCGTTTCTACGCTGGGATGGCCATCAGGCCATTTTGTTCGACCTGCCCGCGCGCAAATTTTATATCTTTAACCTGACCCTGTGGCCGCAGGATTTTGTCTATCTGGCAGGATTACTGATCGTCGCCGGCCTTTCTCTTTTTTTCTTCACCGCATTGGCAGGTCGAATCTGGTGTGGCTATGCCTGCCCGCAAACCGTCTGGACAGAAGTCTTTCTGTGGATGGAACGCTGGATTGAAGGCAGTCGAGGGCGCCAGATAAAACTCGACAAGGGACCCCTGAGTTTCTCCAAGGTTCGTATCAAGGCCACCAAGCACGCCGCCTGGATACTTTTCTCCGTATGGACGGGTTTTACCTTCGTCAGCTATTTCACCCCGGTCGAAGAACTCGTCACTCGATTGTTCCAGCTTGAGCTCGGCCCCTGGGAGACCTTCTGGATACTATTTTATGGTTTTGCCACCTATGGTAACGCGGGCTGGATGCGGGAACAGGTGTGCAAATACATGTGCCCCTATGCGCGCTTTCAAAGCGCCATGTTCGACGCTAATACGCTGTTCCTCGCTTACGATGACCAGCGCGGTGGCCCGCGTGGTTCGCGTAAGCGCAGCGCCGATAAACAGGTACTCGGGCTGGGTGACTGCATCGATTGCACCCTGTGTGTGCAGGTATGCCCAACCGGTATCGATATTCGAGACGGCCTGCAATACGAATGCATCGCCTGCTCGGCCTGCATCGATGCCTGCGATGACGTGATGGAAAAAATGAATTACGAAAAAGGACTAATCCGATATACCACCGAAAATGCCAGCCTGGGCAACCCCAGCCGGATCTTGCGTCCACGTATCCTGGTCTATGCCACCATCCTGATAGTGGCATTGGCAGCAATCCTGTTCAATTTAACCCAGCGCGTAGCGCTCGATCTGGATGTGATTCGCGATCGCAACAACCTGTATCGGGAAACCAGCGAGGGGCTCATCGAAAATGTCTATACGCTCAAGATTCTGAATATGGACTCCCTGCCACACCGGTATACGCTAAGGACCGATGGGATTCCAAATTTGAAATTAAAATCCGACTCGCCCGCAATCCAGGTAGAAGGTGGTAGCGTTGGCGAATACGTGGTCCGACTGCAGGCCGATGCAGCCGATCTGTTTGCACGCAGCACCCCGGTGCGTTTCTACCTGCAGGCGGAAGACCTCAACCATCTCTCCGTGGTAGAGGATGCACGCTTTCTCGGACCGAGGATTTGACTATGAATGCCAGACACCAGCAATCATGGAAAAACAATGGGTATGTATGGATGCTGATATTAATTCCATCTAGCGCGGTGGTCATGGGGTTTATCATGTTAACCCTGGCGACTGCTTGCATCGCTGCGGATTCCCGGTGACACCAGCCTCGTACTTTTATCGACAGTGAAATAACAGGTACTGTTCGTAGCTTCACAAATTTATCGCATCACAAACGACAGGCTACGGTTTTCTGGTAAAGCCCGCCGAAGCGTGGTCAATGCGAGGCCTGGCCCCCGGCTATATGCTTCAGTGCTTCGAGATCATGGATCTCGAGCATACGCCGGCTAACGCCGAGCAATCCACTTTCCTGAAACCGGGTCAGCGTACGACTCACGGTTTCTATCACCAGCCCGAGATAGTTGCCGATATCCTGGCGCGACATACTCAGTTTGAACGCGCTACCCGCATAACCAATTTGCTTGAAACGCCGCGACAGATCCCACAAAAAACTGGCCAGTTTGCCATCCGCATCTTTTCGCGCCAGCATCAAAATCAAATTATGCTCACGCGCCAGTTGATCTGAAATAAGTTTCGGATAAACACGACCACAGCCCCGCTCCGACAGTTGTGCGAATGGCAGACGGCAAATCGAACTGGTCTCCAGTGTAACGGCTGACGATATGCAGGCTGAATTCCCCAGGCCATCGAGACCCAGTACGTCACCAGGCAGATAAAAACCCAATACCTGTTCCTCGCCATCTTCGGTGATCAAATAGGATTTAACCGAGCCACTCCTGACGACATATAATGCGTCGGGCTCCTCGCCCTCACGGAATAAATGGTCACCCGGTCTTAGCACACGACTATTGTTGCGCACCTGGCCTAACTGCCCTGAATTTTCCATCATTTTTTCTGCCAGGCAGCCACCTACAGAATCGCAGTTATGGCAGACACTCCCTCTGGGTGCGATCGGAACCGACGCGAAGTTGGGTACTTGAGAAAAGTTATTTCCCGTCATTGGTACGCTGGGTAATTGAGCAGTCATGGGATATCCCTCGATTAAAGATTTGTAATGCAGATAGCATGGTCGATAAACTGCGGGTAGACTATCGGGGTTTCCCTGATACAGGCATGGGGACTTACCGGTTATTCCAGTCCGGAATCTAGCGGTAAGTCCTGGACGAGTGAAAAAACCCAATAATTTTCAATTACTTATTGTCATCATGGCGGTAACCACAATCGTCGTTACCTCGGTTTCGATAGCGATCCTCTACGACGCGGCTTTTGCGCAGTACCGTCAGCAATTGATCGAAACGGTCAAGAGCCACGCACGCCTGATCGAGGCGATTGGCAAATTCAACATCGCACAGGAGGAACGGGGTCTCGGGGCCGACTGGCGCGCAGAAACCCTTCGACAGGTAGCCGACGCCCATAGTCAGTTCGAAGGATTTGGTGAGACCGGGGAATTTACCCTCGCAAAAAAAACAGGCTCAAAAATCACTTTCGTGCTCAGCCATCGGAACTATGATTTCGACAATCCGAAATCCATTCCCTTTGCAGGCAACTGGGCTGAACCAATGCGTCTGGCCTTATCGGGTGAATCCGGAACGATTATCGGGCTTGACTATCGCGGGCAGCAGGTATTGGCGGCATTTGAACCGCTGGGATTACTGGATCTGGGTCTGGTTGTGAAGATAGACCTGGCTGAAATCAGGAGACCTTTCGTCCGCGCAGGATTTATTTCGATAGCTGTGGCCTTACTGGCCATTTTGATTTCGAGTGCTATTTTCTCGCGCATCACCCGACCTATCGCCCAAAAAATTGAACAACAGGCTGAGACTTTTCGTACCCTTGCCGAAACCGCTCTGGAAGGCATCATTCTGATCGATACCCATGGCATCATCCAGTTTCTTAACCCGGCAGCGGAGACATTGTTTGGTTACTCACCGGGCGAATTGCTCGGCAGTAGTATCAATCGCCTGATTCCCGTCCCGCACAGGGATGCACACGATCAATATATCAGCCGGTATCTGAAAACTGGAATTGCCAGGATCATTGGAACCGGCCGACAATTGACGGGGCTCCGAAAAGATGGCGCCCTTTTCCCCATACGCCTGTCGGTTGGCGATATTCATCTTGAGCACACACATCTGTTCACCGGGGTTATCACGGATCTCAGCGAACAACACAAGTTACAGCGCGAGATTATGGAATTGCCGGTACGCGAACAGCGGCGTATCGGCCAGGAGTTACACGATGGACTGGGCCAGCAATTGAGTGGGCTGGGGATGCTGGCGACAAGCCTCGTGAACAAGGCCTCGCGATCGGAGTATGAACTGGCGGAACAGCTAGCCCGTGGTTTGAAAGATACACTCTCGCAGGTACGCGCCCTGTCCAGGGGGCTGATGCCGATAGAAATAGGTGGAGATGAATTTTTCCCTGCTATTCAAAACCTGTGCGATGAATTCGAGGCCCAGAGCAGGCGTCCGATCAAGATTGAAATCGACGATGCTATCCGGCTGCCGGAAAACGGCGCCGCAATGCACCTGTATCGAATAACCCAGGAAGCCCTGAATAACGCGGTAAAACATGCCGAGGCCAGCCAGATATCGGTTATGATTAAAAAGGAACACGATTACGGAATATTGCAAGTGACTGATAATGGCTGTGGCTTACCACCCGACGCTGATAAATCGACCGGCCTGGGGCTGCGTATTATGAAGTACCGCTGTGGCCTGATCGACGGCGAATTTTCTGCTACCAGCCCCGAGGCAGGCGGTACCCGGATACAGTGTCAATTTCCGATTGAACAGCAAGCGGAAAATAACTGATGGCACGCATCCTGATTGTCGACGATCACCCACTGGTGCGAACGGGATTAGCACAATTAATCGGCGATACGCCCGACCTCGAAGTTTGTGGCGAAGCCGATGACATGGCCGAAGGTCTGAGGCTGGTCGCGGCGCAAAAACCGGACCTGGCGATCATCGACCTGTCACTCGCTGGCGGAAGTGGTCTGGATTTGATCAAACACATCAAAGCCCGGGATTATTCGACATTGATGCTGGTGGCTTCGATGCACGATGAAACACTCTACGCCGAACGGGTACTGGCTGCGGGCGCCCGGGGGTATATTAATAAGCAGGAGGCCCAGGACAGGATTATTCAGGCGATTCGGCAGGTGCTGGGCGGCAAGGTTTACCTGAGCGAACGTATGACCGAACGCCTGCTCGCCGGCATGGTAAGCGGCTCGAACAATAAACGCGATATCGATGCGTTGTCGAATCGCGAGCTACAGATTTTCGACCTGATCGGCCAGGGCATGTCGGTGAGCAAAATGGCCAAACATCTAAACCTGAGTGTCAAAACCATCGAAACCCATCAGACCCACATTAAGAAGAAACTGGGTCTCTCCTCGGCCCACGAACTGACCCATCGTGCGATCCGATGGCTGCTTGAACAAGGTCAGTGATTTCAGCACCATACTTCCGCACTGGCTTGTTTGTCGGGTCAGTGCGGAATTTCCACAACGCGACCTGCTGGACACCATGGTGGCTGAGCGACGTTTACAGGCTCGCCATATCGACTCGATGGCTGAAACGATAGCCAACTTTCATTCTGGCGCCCCCGGTATCGGCCCGGATAACAGATTGGGAGCGGTCGGAATAATAGAGAAATGGAGTCGGGAGAACTTTCCCCCGAACAAAAACCGCAGTGCGTTTCGAGCGGCTTATCGCTATATGGATCTAGCCCATTCCTGGGCGCATAGTACGCGCGGTGCAGTCATTATCATGCACGGTCTATCCGGTTCAGGGAAGTCTAGCCTGGCCCGGCAACTGGCAGGGCGACTGGGCGCGATCCAGCTTCGCTCCGATATCGAACGTAAGCGCCTGTTCGACCTCAAGCCCGGTGACGACTCCGGTTCTCCCCTGGGCCGGGGTATTTATACCGAAGATGCAGGCACACAAACTTATGATCGACTGTCCGAGCTGACGAAAACGATCGTTGAAGCAGGATTTACCGCAATTGTCGATGCCAGTTTTCTAAACCGTTCGCGGCGTAAGCAGTTCTTACAATTGGCCCGCGACTGCAGGGTGCCCTATATGGTGCTTAGCTGCGATACACCCGAAGACCTGTTGCGCGTGCGTATCCAGCAGCGTAGAGCAAAAAGCCAGGATGCTTCGGAGGCGAACCTGGCGGTATTGCAACATCAACTGGAATCACAGGAGCCTGTTAACGATGAAGAGCGTGCAGAAACATTTGTAGTAACCTGTGAGGAATCAGGACTAAGCCAGCAGCAGTTAAATAGAATAATTCAACATTTGACCGCTTAAGGCTGGCCTGGATCGCCGAGACAACCGAATCGACTATACCCTGTGCGCCCAGTGGCAGACCCTTGCATCGAGACCCGATTCACCGCGAGGCAATGCTGACAGGTTAAATTGATCGAATCAGTCATCATCTTCGCTCCGTTTTACCTTCAATTATATTTAATCGACTTCGAAGCACCGCTAACTCATCGAGCAAGTCCAGTGCGAAGGCCACGCCGGCAGGATTAAGTTCGAAGTCTCTTTGCAGTCGTATCGCCCGGACGACCAATGGAAGCATTGCACCGCTGAAACGCCAGGGTAATCTGCCCCTGGTCATTGGCTCAATGATCCCTTCCTCAACCAGAGCAACCACCTCTGACTGCTCTACCCGGCAGGAGCGACACAGATCGTCCAGCGTCAGCTCGGTACTTTCATCGAGAATCACACCGATCAGGCTCACATTTACTCGTTTCGTATTCATTGGCTAAACTCCCAGACTGGCTCGAGGGTTAAAATCCAGCTGCTTTTCCATTTCACGATAAAGTTCGCGAGCCGATTTGGATTTTGCGGTTGGTAAAACTACGTTCAAACTGACGAATAAATCACCCGCGGGCGTACCGGGAATTCCACGTCCTTTTAAACGCAATTTACGACCGGTCTGCGAATCCTGCGGAATATTCAGTTTAACCATGCCATCCGGCGTCGGTATTTTTAATTTCGCACCCAGCGCCGAGCGAGTCCTAAAACCCGCCTGTGCGCGGCCAAATATCGACTCTAAAAAATCACTATAAGCCGACGCTGCGTCGCCATATTCACCGCTGAATTCAAACCCTGCGTCCCAGTCCGGCGGTGGCCGGAAGTCCTGCCCTTCTTTCCACTGGCTACCCAGCTGGTCATAGGCGGCACGCTTCTCGGCATCCTTCAGAACTTCGTAAGCCTCTCCAAGCTGCTTAAACTTTTCCTCGGAGTCCGCTTCCTTGCTGACATCTGGATGATACTTGCGTGCGAGCTTTCGATAGGCGCGTTTGATCTCTGCCTGTGTTGCATCGCGATCCACACCCAACAGTTGGTAGTAATCTCTGTATTCCATAATCTAAGCAGGGTTCAATTTGAGGCTCTACAACTATGACCACGGATAAGCAGGCGCTATACCGCTTCCAGAAAATGACCATTTTCCAGGACCATCAACTGATTTTCCTCAAATGGGGTCCACGCCTCTTCACTCAGCGGAACGCTGGCAACGAGGCCCAGTTTTTGCTCTTTGCCATCTGGTGTTTTGATGCTAAGGCCGATACAGGAAATCGATTCCTCTGCTGGTTCACAGTGCCTGGTGTGGAAATAAAGACCCGGCGCACGTAACCCGTCACTATGCGTGCGTTTCGATGCAAAGGCGTACAGGTGGAGGCTGTCCGAATACAGGAAATTGGCTGGCCCCATTCCAGCCAGCTGCCTGCCACAGGATTGAACCACTGCGGCAGTATGTTTCCAGTCGCCATCGACGGCTTCCGTGGTGAGTTGTTCTAACAACCAGCAAAAGGCAAATTCACCATCGGTATCTCCAATCGGAGAAAACCGGTCCATGAGCAATTCCAGGTCATACACGTCGGGCAGGTTGCCATTAAAAGCAAAGCTGTGCAGCCGTCCCTGTATTTCCCGGGTGAACGGATGGGTATTCCGCAGTTCTATGGCGCCGGTGGTTGCCCTGCGAATATGCGAAATGATCAATTGACTTTTTACACCACACTGCCCGAGAAGATCGGCGAGACGGCTATCGCTGGCCGGGCGTGGCTCACGAAACACGTAAGCGTCATTTTTCTCGTAGAACACTGCTCCCCAGCCATCCGGATTACCCTGGTCCGCCCGCTTTATCAATTTCTGGAACGATATTTCAAGCGTCAGCGGGTGCAGCGACGATACCCCAAGCAGTTCACACATGTTTACAATTCTCTTGGTCGCCTATCACCTGCAGATTTAAAATTCGAAAGTTCTGCGCAAGTCATCCGTGACTACGCAGGTCACGACAAATAATCGAATTATCACCGTCTGATTCGGGGGTATATTGATGAAGATCAATTAACAGGCAAAATTGGGCTTTATTACTGTCTCTGTCTTCACGCAATTTGCGGTCTAAGGCGCAAGGCGCTCGATATACCAGTCACCCGCATCATTTTTCTGGTATATGAATCGATCATGCAGACGGCTCTTTCCTTCCTGCCAGAATTCAAAGTTAATCGGTTTTACCCGATAACCGCCCCAGAAGGGTGGCAAGGGTATTTCTTTATTGGCATATTTCCGCTTCATGCTATCGACCACTGTTTCCAGAATGGAGCGAGAATTAATCAACTGGCTCTGACCTGATGCCCATGCGCCAAGCTGACTTCCCCGTGGCCGAGTCGAAAAATATAAAATTGATTCCGCCGTTGACACTTTTTCCGCTTCACCCGTTATATTCAACTGACGACCCAGAGCATGCCAGGGAAACAGCAGGCTGACTCGTGGGTTCAGGGTGATCTGTTGGGCCTTTCGACTTTCGTAGTTGGTGAAGAAGATAAAACCCTTTTCATCGAATAGCTTTAATAACACGATGCGTTGCCATGGCTGACCATCGCTGTCGACTGTCGCCAGT